>JALZEL010000369.1 GCA_030862075.1 Actinomycetota bacterium
GGCGCAGTGACTCCATACGCTTGATGGGCGACGAGGTATTCCCTGGACGTTCTAGCAACTTGGCCCAGCATCGGTCCAATCCCCCGAACTGGAGTACCGTCAGCGAGGATTACGGGGAGTATTTCGAGACCCCAGCGGTCCGCAGCACGGTGAAGGTGGCCGAACTGCTCATGGACGCGAGGGTGGAGATAGAGTCCGTCGCGGTCCGAGGTTCTTGACTATGATGTCAGCTGGCGCGAGAGACGAGAACGTCCCTTGGGGCGGTTGGCGTCGAAAGGAGTAGGAGAGCGTGTCCGAAGAACTCTGTTTTAGGCCAGCTATAGACCTCGCTGCAAGGATCCGGCGCCGTGACCTCTCGCCGATCGAGGTCGTGGACGCTTTTCTGGAGCGAATCGAGGAGCGCAACGGAAGGCTCAACGCCTACGTCACCGTGCTAGGTAAGGAGGCGCGCGAGACGGCTAGGGAGGCCGAGCGCGCCCTCGGATCTGGGGAAGCACTCGGGGCGCTCCACGGCGTACCGGTGGCCATAAAAGATCTCTTCGACTACAAAGTCGGCGTCAGGAACACCTACGGGTTGAAACCCATGGCGAACTACATCCCCAACCGGAACGCCACCTACGTCGAGCGCCTAGAGAGGGCGGGCGCGATCATCCTCGGAAAGACCAATACCCCGGAGTTCGGTCATAGGGCCATTACCGACAATCTCCTCTTCGGTCCGACCAGCACGCCGTTTGCCTCCGGCAAGAACGCCGGCGGCTCCTCGGGCGGGAGCGCCGCCGCGGTGGCCGGCGGACTCGCGTCTATGGCGCAGGGTTCGGACGGCGGAGGCTCGATACGGATCCCCGCCTCGTTTTGCGGCGTCTACGGATTCAAGGCGACGTTCGGGCGGGTCGCCTCCGCTACCCGCCCGGACGCCTTCCTCTCCCACACACCGTTCACCAACAGTGGTCCCCTCAGCCGAACGGTCGAGGACGCAGCCTTGATGCTAAGCGTGATAGCAGGTCCTCATCCGCACGATCCGTTCAGCCTCCCGGACGACGGCACGGATTACCTAGGCGCGACCCGCCGCTCCGTTAGCGGCCTTAAGATCGCCTACAGTTCGAACCTCGACATATTCCCCGTCGAGGAGCGCGTCCTCTCCGTGGTCGGGGAGGCCGTGCGTGCGTTCGAGGAAACTGGGGCGCGCGTGGAAGAAGCGAGCATGGGGTTGAAGCATGACCAACGAGAGCTAAGCAGCACATGGATGAGGGAGGTGGGGGTTCGCTACGCCGAGATAACCGCAAACTTTAGGAAGGAAGGTGTCGTGGATCTGCTCGGCGAGCACCGGGAGGACCTCACACCGCAGCTCGTAAATCTTCTAGAGACCGGGCAGAAGATGAGCGCCCTCGACTACAGGCTCGACGACGTCAGGCGCACCGAGGTTTTCGACGCTATCCAAGACCTCTTCGAGCACTACGACCTGCTCCTCACACCGACCCTAGCCGTGCCCCCCTTCGACAACGCCGAAGACGGCAACACGGTCGGCCCATCTGAGGTGAACGGCGAGGAGGTGGACCCGCTCCTGGGCTGGTGTCTGACTTACCCGTTCAACTTCACCGGCCACCCGGCTGCGTCGATCCCAGCGGGCTTCACTGACGAAGGACTGCCCATAGGCATGCAGATCGTGGGTCGACGCTTCGCCGACGAGACGGTGCTAGCCGCGAGCGCCGCCTTCGAGCGTCTAAGGCCCTGGCATGACTCCTACCTGGCGCTGAAAATTCCATAACGCTTTGCTAGTCGTGCTCTTGTCCATAACGCAGAGGCTTCGAGGGAGAGCAAACTCTTCATGAGAGGTTAGTAACCGTCAAGACGGGTTGGCACTACATTTTGCCTTTCTCGAGTCTGCATAGTTTAACTGCAAACAAGCAGGTTCTCAAAGTGGAGCCGAGGGTATTCGAGGCCCCAACCTTCCGCAGTGCCAGCATCCTGCAGAGCGGAGACTACACCGGTTGATTGAGCGGACGGTTACGTATGGTCCGCTGATCGGAGGCACGGTAGCCGCCAACCGGGAAGCTGTACCATATTGGGGCGACGGCAGGAGCCGACCACGAAGCCGGATTCGGGGGTGAGGGAAGAATATGGGGCGATCTCAGGCATATAATGACAAGGCGGATCATGCCAGGTGGCTGGCGCGTTGCACGAGCTGTGGCATCAGCCGACGTAATCCCATGCCCGACTACTGTCTGCGGTGCGGCTCCCCCCTCGAGGTAGAACTCGACTACAGCGAGGATCTACAAGCAGAACGGTTGTTCGATGGCTGCATCACCGACCTATGGAAGTACGGAAGTCTCTACCCGGTGTCGTTGCGTCACTCTGCAGACCTTAGTCTAGGAGAAGGAGGCACCCCGCTGGTTCGTATCTCAAAGACAGCGCAGCGGATCGGCGTGAAGGAGGTATGGTGCAAGTGTGATCACCTGAACCCGTCGGGCTCGTTCAAGGACCGGAGTGCGGCCGTCGGGGTAGCGTGGGCGCGCGAGCAGGGCTATCCCGGGGTGATCTGCGCCTCGAGTGGGAACGCGGCTGGCGCGGCCGCAACCTACGCCGCGCGCGCCGGGCTGTCCGCTTACGTGGTGGTCTCCTCCAGGGCACCGAAGTCGAAACTTGGCGTTGCTGTGGCTCACGGAGCGCGGGTGTTCAGCGTTGCGGGGGATTTCAGCCGAGCCTTTGCCGCGGCGCGGGAGGCAGCCGCGGAAGTGGGTTTGGTGAACGTGACCACGACCTACGTCAACTGTTACGCGTACGAGGGAAACAAGTCCGTCGCCTACGAACTGTACGAGCAGATGGAGGTGGTGCCGGAGTGGGTCGTGGTCCCAGTGGGCTCGGGACCCCTGCTTTACGGAGTATGGAAGGGCTTTAGAGAACTGCGCAGGTTCGGCCTCGTAGACCGAATCCCTCGGCTACTCGCGGTACAACCGGAGGGATGTGCACCCATAGCTCGGGCGTTCGCGACCGGAGAGGAGGTCAAACCGTGGTCCCGGGCGGACACGGTTATATCCGGGCTGGACGATCCCCTGCAAGGGTACGAGCGTGATGGGACCCTGACGCTGGTGGCCGTACGCGAGTCCGGCGGTGCTGCCCTCGCCGTTCCGGATAACGAAATCCTTAAAGCGGGTAGTATCTTGGGCCAAGAGGAAGGCATGTTCGTGGAGCCTGCAGCTGCAGCC
>JALZEL010000375.1 GCA_030862075.1 Actinomycetota bacterium
AGGCTATAGGAATCAACACCCCCTGGGTGAAGTTGAAGGCTCTGTTCCTTAGCGCTGCTATCACCGCCTTAGGAGGCACGCTGTATGTTCAGTATGTCTACTTGATAGACCCCTTTTACGTGGTCAGTGTACAATTCTCGATTCTTATCGCCATACCGGCGATCCTAGGGGGAGTGTCGACTGTCTGGGGCCCTGTTGCTGGTGCTGTTCTCCTTATACCTATTGATCAATATACCCAAAGGTTGCTCGGTGGTACGCAAGCCGGCGCACAACTAATCGTGTACGGGCTTATCCTCCTCCTTGTTATACGCTATCGGCCCAATGGGATTATCGAGTGGGTAGAAAGAGGCTACAAATGGCTTTTGCGGCGCCTCCCGGGAGGCGCTCGTCAAGTGCAAGAAGCGGAGGAAGCAAAGAAAGAGCGGGATGCCGCGGAGGGTTTCGACAAAGAATCCGAAGGACGTAGAGGAGAAGATCTAGTATGAGCGACGTGTATTACGGTTTTGCCCGAGGCCCGGTAACCTTCCAGGTACCAAGAATCGTCTTGGGCTGGGGTGCTCTGACTGAGTTGAACAACCTCACGAAGGAACTTGGACTGCGCAAAGTCTTGGTTATTACGGATCAAGGCTTGGCCCAAGCTGGGTTGCTTGAACGACTCGAAGAAGTTTTGCAAGCTGCTGATGTGGCAGTAGAGGTTTTTGATGCTGTGGAAGCGGAGCCTTCTGTGGCCACGGTGCAGAAGGCGAGCAATCTCTTGCGGGAGGTCCGACCCGACGGAGTGATCGGGTTCGGCGGAGGTAGCTGTCTCGACGCGGCGAAGGCCGCGTCTGTTGCCGCGGTTCATGACGTTCCCATAGAAGAACAGTTGGGTATGGATAATGTACCGGGACCTGGGCTCACCACCATTCTGATACCGACCACCGCCGGTACTTCGAGCGAGATAACACAGGTTGCGGTTCTCACGGATGAGGACAGCAGCAAGAAGGTGATGTACAGCAGCTTTCTGCAGGCCGATGTCGGCCTCGTAGATCCCGAGTTAACCGTTGGCCTACCAGCTAGACAGACGGCAGCCACTGGGCTGGACACACTCGTCCACGCGATCGAGAGCTATGTGAGCATTCTCAGGAACCCTCTGTCCGACCTCTGCGCCGAACGGGCGATACGCCTCATCGCGGCCAACCTGAGAACCGCGGTGCTCAAAGGAAGGCACAGCCCCGAAGCGCGCTACAACATGTCTCTGGCGGCCACGATAGCCGGCTTCGCTTTTGCCAACAGCAGCGTCGGAGCAGTGCACGCCATTTCCTTACCTTTCGGTACCAAGTACAAGGTTGGTCACGGAGAGGCCAACGCCGTCGTGCTACCGCACGTGATGCGGTATTGTGCGGCGGCCGACGTCTCGCGCTACGCCGACGTTGCCCGGTGGCTGGGGATGCCGGACGAGGGCAAGTCCCTTGAGGAGTTGGCCCGGGAGAGCGCCGACGCGGCCGAGCGCCTGGTGCGGGACTGCACGTTTGAGCCACGGCTGTCGGCGTACGGTGTCGAGCGGGAAGACTTCTCGGAGTTTGTGGACATAGCCACCGAAGTTCAGTCGCACAATATCGAGCGCAACCCGCGTGACTTGGATCGTGAGGATCTGATGCGGATCTACGAGATGGCTCTGTGAGAGGCTAGTCGAAAATCCGCCTTCGTTTTATCAGGGAGGGATAAGTTGCAACATACAGAGTACGGAAATTTGGTAGCCGGGGAGTTCAGGACTTCGAGCTCCGGACAGAGTATGCAGGATATAAATCCGGCGGACACGCGGGAGGTACTCGGCACCTTCCCCTCCATGACCAGGGAGGAGGTTGCCGAAGCAATAGAGGCGGCCGCGGATGCTTTCCCAGAATGGAAGCGGCTCTCTCCCGTCGCGCGAGGGAAATACCTCTTCGAGATCGCCAACCACATCCGGGAAAGATCGGAAGATCTCGCCCGGGACGTCACGCAGGAAGTCGGCAAGACCATAAACGAAGCCCGAGTGGAGGTGACGAATACCGCCAACTTCTTCGAGTACTACGCAGGATTCGGGCGGCAGCCCCAGGGCGACAATCTACCCGACGAGCGTCCGGGTGTGTTCACCTACACGCGGCACGAACCGCTGGGGGTCGTGGGGCTTATCACGCCCTGGAACGACCCGCTCCTGACGACCGCCCGCAAGCTCGCCCCAGCACTCATCTGCGGCAACACGGTGGTGTTGAAACCTGCGCCAGACACCCCGCTCGCCGCTTGGCACCTCGCAAAGATAGTTAACGACGTCGGAGTGCCGGGCGGGGTGATGAACACGGTCAGCGGAGACGCGCCCACTATAGGAGATCTGTTCCTAGAGCACCCCGCAGTACGAGGCATCAGTTTCACCGGCTCCACGCAGGTTGGGAAGGAGCTTCAGCGCCGGGCCGGCGAACGAGGCAACCTCCGCATTCAGACGGAGATGGGCGGCAAAAACGCGACGCTCGTCCTGGGTGACGTGGATTTCCGCAAGGCTGCCGAGGTCATTACGGCCGGTGCCTTCGCCCAGTGCGGTCAACGCTGCACGGCCACCAGCAGGGTCGTCACTACGGAGGACGCCCATGGGTACCTCATGGAGGCTTTGGTAGAGCGAGCTGAGGAACTTAGGATCGGCAACGGGCTGGACGAGTCCACGGAGATGGGGCCACTTGCTAACGAGCGCCAACTGGACAAAGTCCTCCGAGCCGTGGAGCGGGGCAAGGATGAAGGAGGCACGGTACTAGCAGGCGGCTCCCGCCTGGACGAGAACGGATACGAGCACGGGTACTTTGTCGCCCCCACGATCCTGGATAATGTTGGACCTGAAGCGTGGGTGGCCCAACAGGAGATCTTCGGCCCCGTCCTATCGGTCATCACGGCCCCGGACGTGGAGCGGGGCGTGGAGATAGTCAACGGTACCGACTACGGACTGTCAGCATCCGTATTTACCGAGAGCTTGGCGGCTGCCCATTATTTCGCGCAAAATGCCGAAGCCGGGAACATAGCCGTAAACCTGCCCACGGCCGGCTGGAGCGTGCACCTGCCGTTCGGCGGGTTCAAGGACTCTGGTTCTTCCTTCAAGGAGCAGGGCCGCGAGGGGCTGCAGTTCTACACCCGAGTTCGGACCGTAGCTATGAACGTAGCAACTTAGTGAGACCCTAACCTCGTCCAGGCGCCCATGTCGATGGCCGTAGAGATGGCATCAACTGTTTGGGAGGCTCTCATCCCGGCTTGTCGCAAGGCTCTTACGGAACAGTGGCGAACGTAGCACGCAGGCACATTCGCCGTGATGTAGGAGGCTAGCAACAAAGGGTGCGCCTCTTCGACTTACACGGCAAGGTGGCATTGGTGACCGGAGCCGGTCGCGGCTTAGGACGCGGGATGGCCTTGGCGCTCGCCGAAGCAGGTGCTGACGTGGTAGCGGTAAGTCGTTCAGTTGACCAGCTGGAAGAGACCCTTGCACTGCTGCAACGCTATGAGGGCGATCCTAGGATAATCCCTTGGAACCTTAGCGATTTGCATGGGTTGGACAAACTGGTCGCCGAGATTATCGAACGCTACGGGCGCGTAGATGTGCTACTTCACGCTGCGGGCATTCAGGTGCGCAAGTCGGCGCTTGAGGTCACTCCTGCCGACTGGGATGCTGTACAAGCCGTACACTCAAAGGCAGCATTCTTCTTAAGCCAGGCGGTAGCGCATCGGATGCTCAGACGAGGCGCTGGCGGCAAGATCATCTTAGTGGCTTCACTCACAAGCCAAGTTGGCATTCCCAACACAGCGCCTTACGCTGCTGCAAAGAGCGGAGTTTTGGGTCTAGTACGCACCCTGGCGGTTGAGTGGGCCCCTCATGCTATCCAAGTCAATGCAATCGCGCCGGGGTACTTCCACACAGCGTTGACAGACGCGCTCTTCAGCGACCCTGAACGCCGCGACAAGTTGTTGTCTCGAATCCCCATGGGTAGGATCGGGGAGCCGGATGATTTGGCGGGGGCCATCGTGTTCCTGGCCTCGTCTGCATCCAACTACATGACGGGCCAGGTGATCAACGTGGACGGGGGCTGGTTAGCTGGATGAACCGGTAGTTAATGCAGCAGCCATCCAACATACGCGAGCGCCTTCTCTATGGCGGCTTTGGCCCTGCGTAGAGTTCGAGTTTATGTTTTGCTCTGGGGCGCATTCGCACGAAGCTAGCACGAACTTGCCTCCGGAGGTCAACGCGGCTTCTCTCTCGGGTTCCCTTGGGTATTTGGGGAGAGTCCAAGGACGTCTCAAACGCCATTTCTGTTTGTGTGCAGTACGGGCGCTGGTTATGTCACGGGCCCCCCCTAGGCGTCATCGGCAGCACATGGATTAACTGGAAAAGCTGTATACCATTGCGGAGGGAAGACATTGAAGGCGTTTGTGAAAGTCGGTCGTAACCCTGGTGAGGCCAACTTAGAGGAGTTACCTAAGCCGAAACCGGATTTTGGAGAGGTTTTGCTCCAGGTTGCTGCTTGCGGCGTTTGTGGGAGTGATCTCCATGCCTATCGGTCCGACCGCGGATACGAGTGGATGGAACCGCCCACGGTGCTAGGCCACGAGTTTGCTGGTACAGTCGAGGCAGTAGGCCGCGGCGTCGATCAAGTGCGGCCCGGCGATCGCGTAGTAGCTATCGCAATACAGGGCTGCGGCAGTTGTCACACCTGTGGGGTCGGTTCTACTCACCTATGTCCGCAGCGACAGATCATCGGGCTCAATTACGACGGCGGAATGTCGGAGCACGTTATCGTAGGCGAAAGGCACCTGGTTCGTGTCCCTGAGGATACCGACCTTAAGGTTGCTGCTCTCGCCGAGCCACTGTCGGTAGCCGTTCACGCAATTCTCGTACGGTCGGAGATCCAGCCCGGGCGAACGGTTGTAGTCACGGGGCCCGGTCCCATCGGTCTTCTGTGCGGAATGCTGGCCAAGCTCAGCGGCGGGAAGGTACTTATGGTCGGTACCAGTGCAGATGCTGCCTCGCGCCTGCCCGCGGCGGAGCGACTCGGTCTCCTGACCGCGAACCTAGACGATCGCCCGCTAAACGAGCACATCAAACGCACCTTCGATGAGCGTCCGCCTGACGTGTGGGTAGAAGCATCCGGAGCTGTGAAGGCGCTTGAAGCCGCTCTCGGCACGGTGAGACGAGGTGGGACGGTCACCATCGTGGGCATGTTTTCTGGCCAAATGTCTTTCTTCCCCACCGATGCGGTGCGCTCCGAACTGAGCCTGCTCTTCAGCTACGCTTCCAACTACGCCGACTACCAGATTGCCCTAGATCTACTGGCGCGTGGGGTGATAGATACCACCCCGCTCGTGCAGCCGTACAGGCTTGTGGAAGCACCTCAGGCTTTTGCAGCGGCCAGTGCCAAGCATGCAGTAAAGCCACTACTCATACCGTAGGTTGCGAAGATCTGGAATGACTCCGTGCCACGGACATCTGAGCATTGAGAATGAGAAGTCCTTAGAAAGGGATTCAGGTGCCAGGGGAAACACCGCAATATAGTCCGCCGGAGTTCTAGTGAAAATGTGTCCATGCTAGCGGGGAATTCCAGGATACCTTATCCTTGTGGCTTCGGTCATAGGAACGCAGTGGGTGCAGCCACTGCTGCTGGGGCTGGCTGACAACCTGTACCGGTTCAGTCCTTGCCCGGCTTGAAGTGTACAGGACCCTGATCTTCGAGGGATGTCAATATAGCCAGACAGCGTCTGGTACTAGATGTCTGTTGCCATGCGGTTCCGCGATTTGCTGAACGAGAGAAGAACTAGCAAGGTAGAATGACAAGGATTTAACCGAAGTACTCTATTATGCAGGCGCGACTCTAGGCGCGAAGGATGGGAATGACCAGGAAGTGACACGCTATGAACAACCCGCCTGCTGCGCGGCAGGCAGGCCAGGGGGCAAGCAAAGACCTCGCCATGACTTGAGTGCCACGCCGTGGCGCGACAAACCCTCCACAGAGGGCATGGTGCGCTTGGACGGGGGTACCTTTCTTATGGGTGCCGAGGATGGCAAGGGGTTCAAGGAAGACGGCGAGGGGCCAGTCAGGAAAGTGAGGCTGAATCCTTACTGGATCGACCGCTGCGCGGTGACCAACGACGAGTTCGCACGATTCGCTAACCAGACCGGCTACACGACCGAGGCCGAGCGCTTCGGGTGGTCGTTCGTCTTCTACCAGTTCGTTCCGAGGGGGGCCGAAAAGCACGTCAAGGGGGCCGTCGGCGGAGCGCCATGGTGGCGGGCTGTGGAGGGAGCGTGCTGGCACAGGCCTGAGGGTCCCGGCTCGGACGTCGAAGACCGCCCCGACCACCCCGTGGTGCACGTCTCCTGGTACGACGCGGTAGCCTACTGCGACTGGTCCGGTAAGCGTTTGCCCACCGAGGCCGAGTGGGAGTACGCCGCCAGAGGCGGCCTCAAGCAGAGAAGATTCCCCTGGGGCAACACGCTCACCCCTAACCGTGAGCACCGCTGCAACATCTGGCAGGGTAAATTCCCTACCAAGAACACCGCCGAGGACGGATATGTGGGGACAGCTCCTACCGAGTCATTTCCACCTAACGGCTACGGTCTATACAACGTATCGGGGAACGTATGGGAATGGTGCTCGGACTGGTTCAGTGCAACCTTCCACGTAAAAGGGCCGCGGGAGAATCCCACAGGGCCGCCAACGGGAACAGCGAAGGTTATCAGGGGTGGCTCTTATCTGTGCCACAAATCCTACTGCAACCGCTACCGGGTGGCCGCCCGCAGCTCCAACACACCCGACTCCTCCACCGGCAACATTGGCTTCCGCCGCGCGGCGAACGCGTGAGTCGGCTTCATCGGAGTCATACGGAATCCGATTGACTCTTATCTATTTTGCTGTTGCCGACGGCGAAGGATGCGAAAAGCGCGGCGCTATCTG
>JALZEL010000386.1 GCA_030862075.1 Actinomycetota bacterium
CCGTTACCTCACCCTCGAGCGGGAGACTGGAGCACGGGAGGCTCACCGCGTCGCGAGCCATAAGATCTAGGACGCTTTCCGAGATGCGAATCCTAGAGCACCTTATCTCGGCGGAAGCAGGTGAGGAGCAAATGACCAAACTCTCGCCCGGCCTCTCACCTGCTCCCGCCGAGACTTACTACAGACTTACTACAGGAGAGGAGATTTTAATTTCCGCAAAGCACCTACGAGACTATGTTAATGAGGACGCTTTCCGCTACAATCACCGTGAGGACGATCAGGCGATGTTTGGCGCGGTCGTAAGCCGCACACGGAAGGCAAGGAGCGGGAAGCACGGCAAGTGCTCGCCTATCGGTGAGGAGGGGTAGGGGTGGCGGTCGGCTACGCTAGCGAAGAGCAGAGGGCTGTCAATCGGCCCCGGTACAGCTTCGCGGAAGCCGACCGGATTGCCAGGGTCACACGCGGCACGTCCAGTCGCTGGCTGAAGGGATATCCGTACTGGCACTCAATTGAAGAGCGGCTCATCTCGCCGCCGGTCACGCCAAAAAACGGTTCGCAAGAGGCGGTTTCCTTCGTTGACCTCATGGAAGTCGCAGCCATCGGCAGACTTAGAGACAAAGGCTTCAGCCTCAAGAGGATTCGCCAGATCAACGCGTATTGCCGGGTCTACCTGCGAACGCCGCGCCCGCTTGTAACGGAAAGGTTCAGGGTCACGGGGCAGGATATTTTCGTTGACGATGAGGACTTTGGCGTGCTTGTAAACGTGGGGCGCGAAGCGGGTCTGCAGGCCTGGGAAGAGGTACTTGAGCCGTTTCTGGACGACGTTGAGTATGAGAACGAATTGGTTCGCCGATGGTGGCCACTCGGCAGGGATTACAAGGTGGTGGTAGACCCGGACTACGGGTTCGGCTTGCCGGTAATCGCGGGGACCGGCATACGCACTGAGATCATTGCGGAGCGGAAGAGGGCTGGCGACAGCACCGACGAGATTACCTACGATTTTGGCGTCACCCCCGACCAGATCGAAGATGCGTTGCGGTGGGAGATGCCCGACGCCGCGTGATATTCGTCAACGGTTCGATACCCCGAATCGTGGCTGACGAGCTCAGGAAAGCCAGTAAAGACGCGAAGGCGAAGATCGAGATATTCCCGCAAGATGCCAAAGACCCCGTGTGGCTGGAGGCTGTTGGCGTCAACGGCTGGCTCGGCATCACTCGCGACGCGAAAATCAGGACCCGGCCGGCTGAACGACAAGCCATCATGGAGCATCGCGCCGGATGCTTCATCCTCACCTACAGGAACGACTTGAAGAGAGCGGAGATAGTGCAGCTAGTACTCGATAACATCGAGGAAATGGAAGAGAAGTTTAGGACTACTCCCCGCCCATTCATCTACACAGTCACCGGGGATGGTGAGTTCAGGGAGTACATCCGGCGCGGGCTCACGACTTCTTAGCGGCTTTCCTAATCGCGCTCAACGAGTTTTCGCGGAGCTCCAAGAAGTCCCGCCCGCTTCCTCTCCTGCTCTGCCCACTCTTCGTCCGCTTCCTCTTTGGGGAGGGCGAGACCAACCACGACGCCCCCCTTTCCCCTAGAGCTCTACCCTCGCGATGTCGCCGCCCTGCACGTTAACCAGGTCGGAGATGATAAGTGCCGAGGGTTCAGAGTCGGGGGCCACCTCGAAGACCACCAAGCCCGGCTTCGTCACGCCGGGCTGCACCTGCTCGTAAATAGCCACGCCTGCATTTTTATCAATGCCGTAGGAGCTCGTCGCGTCGAAGTTCATCGAATACGTATTGCCGTCGGAATCGATCAGTGACCACGGGGCCTCACCCGTCTCGACCGTAGAGTCTCCCAGGTAGGTGTAGTCAAACCAGACCACGACGAAGTTACCAGAGTAGGTCTCGCCCAAAGACGTGTTCAGCACGTCTGTCTGCTCGACGTTCGTTATCGTGACCTTCCCGGTGCCGAGGTCGCATACCTTGCCGACCGAGCACTCCTTGTCCGCCATCCCCTCTGGTAGCGAGGACGCGCTAGCAGAGGCGGTCGCGGTGGGAGAGGAGCTAGCGGTCGCGGTTGCCGTGACTGTCACATACTCTGTCTCTCTAACTGTCACCGTCTTTGGCCTCTGCGCCTGCTCTGAGCCGCTCAAGGCTACGCCTGCCAGCAAGCCTGAAAGGAGTCCCAAAAGAAGTCCCACTATCAGCGCACCGCCTGCGAGTATCGCTGTCCTCACACGCATTCCTCTCTATTAAACACGAAGCTACCTCACCCTCGCCGCAGACTCCTCGCGTTGCCTCCTCTTCTCCCTCCACCCGAAGAAGCTAAGAGCTGCCAAAACAAACGAGACGATGCCCCAGATGGTGAGGTCGGAGAACGATGTGCTGGCACCGGCCCCGAGCCCGGAGAGTCCGGCTATCACGAAGGCTATGAAGGACACCAAGGGGAAAGCCAAGGCGAACGCTCCCCCAATGAGGAATAGGAAGGCCATAAAGATGCCTATGACTCCCCCCTGAGTAGCACTCGGTTCGTTCCCAAGGGCATCCCCTACCGTAACCGCACAAGACTGCGCCCCAACTACCAGCATTAGGATGAGACTTAATATCATGGTCGCTATGCGCAAGGCTCCTCCCTTCTCTGGTTTGCAAGAAACAGTAATAACAGCTTGCTGGCACAGAGAGGATGCAGACAAAAGGTCGGAGCCCTGGAGGATTTAACATGAGGGTATGGACGGCGAGAAGCAGGCGGAGTTAGTAAGGCTGTACGTCCAGGCGGACGAAGCGGCCAACGCCCTCCACGCCCAGGCCGCCGAGGTTCACGATATGGCCAAAAGAATAGAGAAGCTAACGAAGGACACCCTCCTCCAATTCGCGGCATGAGAGCTAGGGTAGAAGCGAGGGTGACACAGGAGCAGGCGGAGCGTCTAAGCCGCGCGCTGGAGGAGATAGGTAAGGAGATGAGGGGCGAGGCGCCGTAAGCCCACCCTCGGAAGTTCTGAGGCGCAGAAGGGAGCCCCGAACGTTGAATACTGATGAACCCGGCGGCTTAAAGGCGCAAGATTGTCGTGCAAGCGACCTGTGGCCGCCGGGCAACAAGAAGGGTAGCGCCGAGCGATGAATTTGCGATGAATCGAGCCGCGAATCTCTAGGGCCTTTTGCTACTGAGAAGGGCCGGAGTCCCTGGAAGAAAGAGTAGTGAGGGCCCCGGCCCGGCGCTATGATTACGCTGTTACGAGCGTTGGCGAGGGGAGTCTCCTAATTTACGGAGGGTAGCCTCGCTCCTCCTCCGGTAGCCCGCCATGCTCCTCCAGCAACACCGCTGCCTGCCGGGGCGTCGGTATCACCCTGACCCAATAGGTGAGTACACGCCCGTTACGCCCGCGGTCGAGCAGCTCGAAGGCAGGGTCATCGGTCCCTATGACAGACTCATAGGCCAGTATAGAGAGCTTGCCACAGTTGCCGACCAGGAGGTGCTCTGAGGAGTCGTCGGTTACCCGCCAGCCGGCACCGACGAAGCCGAACTCTATCTCTTTTTGGTCCGTAGGCTGCCTCCCTCCCCTGCCCCCTTCTTGTACCCCGGATGGTACGAGAAAACCGGGCCGGCAGGAGGGGGGTATGAAAGCCAGCCCGGTCTTTGTACTGAGGCTGACCCTAACAGTTTCCGGGCCGGATCAAGTTAATCATCGTTGAATATGCCGTTAAGCATATTTAAGGGCCAGAGCCCCACGGGGAGAGAGGAACTCCGGGGCGGGCGCTCTTTACGCGCCTGTGCGTGGCCGCTACAATGGCGACTGACGCGACCAGTTACCTTGGAGGGGGGGTCATGCGTCGGATCACTATCGTCGTGTCGGGGTTCGTGTTCGCCTCGGTTCTTGTCTCATTAGCTGCGCTCTCTGCCGGCGCGCAGTCGGCGCCGGCGGCGGACAGTTCGCCTTCGCAGGGTTCGTTCACCGAGGGAAGGGCAGGCCCCAACGAGCC
>JALZEL010000012.1 GCA_030862075.1 Actinomycetota bacterium
ACCGACTTCGCCTCCTACCCTCGGTGGAACCCATTCATCCGCCGGGCCAGCGGCGTGCCTAGGACCGGGGAGCGCCTCGAAGTTCGCATCGAGCCTTCCGGGTCTAGAGGCATGACTTTCCGCCCCAAGGTCCTCAATGCCGAGGCTAACCGCGAGCTGCGGTGGCTGGGCCACCTATTGGTGCCGGGTCTGTTCGACGGCGAGCACTCCTTCACCATCCAGCCGCTGGGAGAGAACCGTGTACGGTTCGTCCAGAGAGAAGCCTTCAAGGGCTTGCTCGTTCCCCTGTTCGGACGCAGCTTGGACAGTAATACGCAGCGTGGGTTCGAGGAGATGAACCGCGCCCTCAAAGAGCGAGCCGAGGTCTCTTTCACAGGGCATTGACGTCCAAACCTCGGAGAATACCCCTGCAAGGTAGTACGCTGAATTAGGTCAAGAGGAAGGGGCGGACTGCGTAGATCCCCAGCCCCAGACAGAGGGACTGTTAGCGTTAGTGAGCAGCTCACGAGCACCTACAGCTAGACCAGCGCCAGCTCGACCTCCGGCTCGTCACTCAGCGTGGCGGAGAAGCGGACCTTTACCAAGGCATTGTTACTTAGTCCACGACACCGAAAACGGCAAGATAACGGCATCCTACACAGTCTCGGACGCCATGAGCGTCATGTAACAGCTGGGAGTATTGTAGCGGTCCATCTTCAGAAGTGGCGAGTGTTTCAAGCCACGCCACGAAGACGCCCGACGCATGGCTCGAGCATGGACCGCACCAGCGACGCGTTTGCGAAACGCTTTTAGAAGGGTATCCCCGCCTCCTCGGAGGAGTGCTGGTAGCGCCAGGGATGTACGGCCTCATCCTCTTTTTCTTCCAGCAGCTCGACGACCAGCTCTTCTCGCGTGCCGGCCATATGGTCCGCTCCGCACTCGCAGGTGAACACGGAGTCGATGAGCTCCGACCTCTTGTGAGTCGACCTCTTTCCGCATTTGCACTCGATCACTACGCTCTCGGGGCGCCACTTGTAGACCCGGCCAACCTCCACTTCTTGGGTTTCGTAGTGGCTTTCGACGCGCTCGACTATCCTCATCGTGAAGAGAAACCTCCTTCCCCTTTCCCCAAAGAGTCACGATATGATGGCAAAGGCTTTCCTCGCCGTCAAACGGGCCAATCGGGTGCTGAAAGATCCTTAACGGACGCTTAACCTGATCTTCAGACTCCACCCCGAACCGACGAAGTCGGAGCTATTCGGCGTCTGTCGGCTAGAATACGCAAAAATGCACGAAAAGGTTGGGGGACTTCTCGGGTGCGTTTGGTCACGAACAAACTCGGGGAATAGCAGGGCAAAGAAAAAGCCGAAGAACCGACGAGCTGAAACACTAAACGACGCCATGTGGTACGGTTCGTAAAACCGGTAGCAAAGACGCTAACGAGGCGGTGAAAAGGAGAGCATGACAAACTGGCTGGCGCAAGAGACGAGCCCGTACCTGTTGCAGCACAAGGACAACCCCGTGGACTGGTACCCGTGGGGGGAAGAAGCTTTGGAGAGGGCCCGGGCCAAGGACAAGCCCATCCTGCTCTCCGTCGGTTACTCTGCCTGCCACTGGTGCCACGTCATGGAGCGGGAGTCCTTCGAGGACGAGGCGACCGCGGAGATCATGAACAAGCACTTCGTCAACATCAAGGTCGACCGCGAGGAGCGCCCGGATATAGACTCGATCTACATGTCCGCCGTCCAGGCGATGACGCGCCACGGTGGCTGGCCGATGACGGTCTTTATGGCCCCCGACGGCGCCCCGTTCTATGCCGGCACCTACTTCCCACCGACCCCGGCCCGTGGCATGCCCTCGTTCAAGCAGGTTCTGATGAGCCTCGCCGATGCCTACGAGAACCGTCGCGAAGAGGTTCTGAGAAGCGCCGAGAACGTCCGCGGGTTTTTGCAGGAGGCGACCACCGCCTCCGTCCAGAAGAGCGAGGTCTCCGAGAACCTCTTGAACCACGCGGCGAACGCGCTCGCGGGGCAGGTGGACAACCGCTTCGGCGGCTTCGACGGGGCGCCGAAGTTCCCCCAGGCCATGAACCTCGAAGTCCTCCTGCGGCACTACAAAAGGGCCGGCGACCGGGCTACCCTCTCCGGCGTCGAGCTGACGTGTCGGCAGATGGCGAACGGTGGCATCTACGACCAGCTCGGCGGCGGCTTCGCCCGTTACTCGGTGGACGAGTACTGGCTGGTCCCGCACTTCGAGAAGATGCTCTACGACAACGCCCTCCTCGCTTACCTGTACCTGGAGACTTACCAGGCAACGGGCGACGCCTTCTACCGTAGGATCGCCGAGGAGACGCTGGACTACGTCGCCCGCGACATGACCGATCCTGAAGGCGGCTTCTACTCCGCCGAGGATGCCGATTCGGAGGGCGAGGAGGGCAAGTTCTATGTGTGGACGCCGGCCGAGATCGAGGACGCCTTAGAGCCCGAGGAGGCGAGGCTCGCGATGCGCTTCTGGGACGTGACCGAGCGCGGCAACTTCGAGGGCAAGAACATCCTCAACGTCCCGAGGCCTCTGGAGGCCGTCGCCGCCGAGTTCAGCACCTCGCCCGAAGAGCTCTGGCAGAGGATCGAGGTTATACGCCAGAAGCTCTTTGCCGAGCGCGAGAAGCGGGTCAGGCCCGGGCGGGACGAGAAGGTGCTCGCGGCCTGGAACGGCCTCATGCTCCGCGCCTTCGCCCTCGCCGCCCGGGTCCTGGATCGCGAACATTACCGCCGGATAGCCGAGAAGAACGCCTCCTTCCTCCTGGAGAAGCTGAAGGTGGACGGACGCCTTAGGCGCTCGTACAAGGACGGACGGGCTAGGTTCAACGGGTATTTGGAAGATTACGCGTGCGTCGTCGACGGGCTCCTTGCTCTGTACGAAGCTACCTTCGAGACGCGCTGGTTAGAGGAGGCCGACTCTTTGGCGGATACCATCCTCGAGCTCTTCTGGGAGGACGCGGAGGGCGCCTTCTACGATACGGCCGCCGACCACGAGGAGCTCCTCACCCGCCCGCGCGACGTCTACGACAACGCCTCGCCATCGGGCAACTCGGTCGCCGTTGACGTCCTACTCAAGCTCTCCGTCCTCCTCGACCGCGAAGATTACCGGCAGCGCGCAGAAACCGTCCTAGAAAACTTGAGCGGCGTGGTCTCCCAGATCCCCGGCGGCTTCGGACGGCTCCTCTCGGCTTTAGACTTCTACCTGTCTACGCCCTACGAGGTCGCCATAGTCGGGGACCCGGACGCGCCCGATACGAAGACGCTATTAAACGCCGTCTACTCCGCCTACCTACCCAACAAGGTTGTCGCGGGCCGCGCCGAGAAAGACGAGGAGGCGGCCGGGTTCGTCCCGCTCCTCGCCCAGAGGCCGACACGCGACGGCAAGTCCACCGCCTACGTCTGTGTCCAGTACACCTGCCAGAACCCGACCACTGACCCGGAGGAGCTGTGCCAGCAACTGGGCGTCGGGTAACGGTGGGCACACGGGGACGGGTAGCCTCGGCAAAATTCGTAGTCGAACCAAATCTCGAACCAAAACTCCATACGGCAAAAAAGGCCGGGGCTTCTGGGAACTTCGGCCTTTCTCCGTTGGGCTAGGGCTCTGGCCTCGCTAAGCTCCCTGGCCGAGGTTAATCGCGGTTCAAATCCGTAACAGATCTACTCCTCGCGTCCTTCTTACACCCGATCGTCGGTAGGTCCGTTAGCGGGGCCGCGGCGTCCGAGGGCGCGCACGACGACGGCGCTGGCGCGAAAAGCCACGACCTCGACTTCTGTCCCGGTCTTTATGGGAGCGTCTTCCGAATTTTCGGGGACGGCCCGCCACCGCTCGCCGTGCACGAAGACCAGGCCGCCCACACCCCTCACGACCGGGCTCTTGACCACGCCGACCTCCCCGATCATGCCCTCCCTGCCCGTGCTGACCCGCCACCGGCGCATCCTCCGGTACGCGAAGAGGACCGAGGCCAGAAAGAGCGTGAGGAGCGCCGCCGCGACGAGGAGTACATAGGGCGAGACACCGGTGAGCTCGGAGAAGGTCCTCGGCTTTTGGACGACGGTCGCGTTGGTAGTGCGGAGCGTAACCCCCTTGGGTTCGACCGTTTCCCCGTCCACCGCCTCCAGCACCGCGCGCAGGTCCGGCTCGACGTGCTCGACGATCCCGAGCCCCAGGGCTTCTTCGGCGCTCACCGATTCGCTCTCGCGCACCGCGCTCTCGG
>JALZEL010000015.1 GCA_030862075.1 Actinomycetota bacterium
GTCGTCCTCGCCGACACCCACATACCCCGCCGCGCCCACGCCCTGCCCGGAGGGCTGGTTCCGCACCTAGAGAAGGCCGACCTGATCCTGCACGCCGGGGACCTGATCGTGCCGGCGGTGCTCGACGGACTCGCCTCCTACGCCCCGGTCCACGCCGTCAAGGGTAACGTGGACCCGCCAGGGGTGGCCCTGCCGGAGACCCTGCAGTTCGACTTCGGCGGTGCGAAGATAGGCATGATCCACGACTCGGGGCGAAAAGAAGGCCGTCGCAAGCGCCTCCAAAAACGCTTCCCCGAAGCCCGCGTCGTCGTCTTCGGCCACTCGCACGTCCCCTTTTTGGAAGACGAAGACGGCCTCTTGATCCTCAACCCTGGCAGCCCGACCGACAAGCGCCGGCAGCCGCAGCACACCTTCGCTCTGCTTCATGCGAAAGAGGGCAACGTGCGGGCGGAGATACTGGGCTCTAGATAGAAGACGGGATCATGGTGTAGAAAGGCAGCGTGGGCATCGCCGGCGACATCGCGCTTATCCTGGTGGCCGCTTTCCTGGGCGGGGTCGTCGCCCGGCGGCTCGGGCTGCCCCTGATCCTGGGGTACATACTCGCAGGCGTCATTGTCGGTCCGAACACTGGCGGTCCCACGGTCGGGGACGTGCACGAGATAGAGCTGCTCGCAGAGATCGGGGTAGCGCTCCTGCTCTTCGCCATCGGGCTGCACTTCCCTCTTAGCGAACTGCGGCCGGTCCGGCGCGTCGCCCTGATCGGGACGCCTGTACAGATGCTTCTAACGATCGCTTTCGGATACGGTATCGGTCTACTCTTGGGCCTCGGCGATTCGGAGGCGATCTGGCTCGGGGCGCTCATCTCCCTCTCCAGCACGGCGGTCGTGCTGAAAACGCTCTCGGAGGGAGGGGTGCTGAATACGCTCTCGGGCAGGGTCATCATCGGGATGCTCATAGTGCAGGACATCGCGGTGGTGCCTTTGCTGATCCTGCTGCCCGAGTTGGGGAACGTCGGCGAGGGCCTCTCGGAGCTGGGCGTGGCGGCCCTGGAGGCGGCGCTCTTCGTTGCGGGCATGGCCTTTTTTGGGACCCGGATCTTCCCGTGGCTGATGGGGCGGGTGGCGAGCTGGAATTCGCGGGAGCTGTTCCTGATCTCGGTGGTCGCCGTGGGCCTGGGTGTGGGGTACGGGACCTACCTCTTCGGCCTCTCCTTTGCTTTCGGGGCGTTCGTCGCCGGGATGGTCTTGAGCCAATCGGACTACAGCCATCAGGCCCTGGCGGACATCGGTCCATTGCGGGACGTCTTCGCGATGCTCTTCTTCGTCTCGGTCGGGATGCTCCTGGACCCGGCGTTTCTGTTGGACGAAGCGACGTCCGTAGCGGCGGTGGTGCTGGCCGTGTTCCTGTTCAAAGGGCTCCTATTCGCTGGGCTTACGCGGGCTTTCGGCTACGGGAACATAGCCCCGTTCGCGGTGGGGCTCGGGCTGTTCCAGGTGGGGGAGTTCTCGTTCGTGATAGCGCGGGTCGGGATAGGCATGGAGGCGATCTCCCCGAGAACGTACTCCATCGCCCTGACCACCGCGGTGATCACCATGTCACTCACCCCTTTCGCCACCCGCGCCGCCCCTATTCTGTACGGCCGGTGGCGGGAGCGATTCCCCACGGAGCCTTTGAAGACCGTAGACCTCCCGGAAACGGGCCTCAAAGACCACGTGGTCATCGTCGGGTACGGCAGGGTGGGCAGCTTCGTCGCACGGATGCTCCAGGATCTCGAACAGCCGTTCGTCGTCGTGGACGTAGATCCTAGCCGCGTGGACACGGCGCGCGAGTCGGAGGTCCCCATCGTCTATGGCGACGCAACCGCGGAGCCCGTGCTGGAGGCTGCCGGGGTGGGAGAGGCGCGCCTGGTACTGGTGACCGTGCCGGATGCCGTCGGGGCGCGGCTCGTGGTTGAGCGGGCGCGCGCCCTGAAGCCCGACGTACACATAGTCGTCCGCTCGACGAGCGCCGAGCAGCTTGAGGACCTCTCGCGCCTCGGCGTCTACGAGGCGGTGCAGCCCGAGCTCGAGGCGGGACTGGAGCTAGGGCGGCAGGCACTCGCGCACCTCGGGATCGGGGCGGGGGAGATACAGCGCTTCTCCGACCGGGTGCGCCGGGAGCTGTACGCCCCGATCACGGAACGCTCCACGGACGGGGATCTCCTCTCACGCCTGCGCCAAGCCTCCGAGATGATCGAGGCGGACTGGATCGAGTTACCGGAAAATAGCCCGTTGGCCGGGAAGAAGATCGGGGACCTCGAGGTGCGGACCCGGACGGGGGCCTCGATCGTCGCTGTCGTGCGCGGCGAGGGCGTGACCGCCAACCCCGGCCCGGAGGTCGCGCTCGCCCCCGGCGACACAATAGGCGTGCTCGGCACCGCCGACCAGCGCGCGGCCATACGAGACCTGGCGCTCTAGCCGCCCAGTAATCTGGAGGGGAACGTATGATGACCGCGCTCAAGGCTGTGCTTGCGGTGGGGACGTTGGCCGTGTTTGTGGCCGCGTGCGGCGGGGAGGCGAACGCCGTGTCGTTAGTGAGCAGCTGGTACGGCCCCGGATTCGAGGGGACCACGACGGCGAGTGGAGAGATCTACAGGGCCGATGCGCGCACGGCGGCCCATCCCAGCCTGTGCCGTTCGGCGCGAAGTTATTCGTCACCTACGGAGAAAGGCAGACGGTCGTGGGGGTTACAGATCGGGGTCCTTACACTGGCGACCGGGGCCTGGATCTTTTTCAGGCGGCAAAGGAAGTCGGGTTGAACGCCGTCGGTGCCATGAGGTATACGTGCGAGTCGTGGCGAGCTCCGTCGGCTACGGGAGCACCACTAGGAAAAGCCACGAAGGCAAAGACCGCGAGAGGGAACGCCATACTCGGAAACGCCGCGCTCCTGCTAGAACGTCCTTATCTCAGAATTTTGGGCACGTCGTCCACACCATACTCGAAGTTATCGACCGGCTCCCGCCGATAATTCTCCCTAGATATTCCTCGTTCATCGAACCGCCCAAAAGGCGTGGTGTGACGACCGGGTGTTGCCATTAGAATCGTCGGGTGAGGGATCGGGAAGGGTTTAGAAGGAGTGTCGTGGGCCGCGGAGCGGCGGGTAACCCGAAAAACCGCTTCGAGAAGATAGAGGTCGAACCCGACCCCGCAGAACAAGGCGCGGAAGAGCCGCACCCTGAGACCGTCTACTTCAGGGACTTTTCGCGCTCCATCGTCGCCCGCAACGACAGCCCGGACATCGGCTTCGACGCCAGCATCAACCCGTATAGGGGATGCTCTCATGGGTGCAGCTATTGCTACGCTCGTCCTACTCACGAGTACCTCGGCCTCTCCGCGGGTCTGGACTTCGAGAGCCGGATCCTGGTCAAAGAAGACGCCCCCGAGCTGCTGCGCAAACAACTCTCGTCTCCTCGGTGGAAGCCCCAGGTGCTCTCCATGAGCGGCGTCACCGACTGTTATCAGCCCGTCGAAAAGAAGCTGCGGCTCACCCGCCGTTGCCTCGAAGTGCTGGCGGAGCTCCGCAACCCGGTCACTATCGTCACCAAAAATCACCTCGTGACGAGGGACATAGACCTTCTCTCCGAGCTAGCCCACCATAACGCCGCCGCGGTCGCCGTCTCTCTGACCACCCTGGATGACGACCTGCGCCGTGTGATGGAGCCGCGCACCGCTCGTCCCACGCGCCGTCTCGCCGCCATCGAGAAGCTCGCCGAGGCCGGTGTCCCCGTCGGGGTGATGACCGCTCCCGTTATCCCCGGCCTCAACGACCATGAACTGCCGGACCTCATCTCCACCGCTGCGGAAGCCGGCGCGAGCTTCGCTGCCTATACTCCCGTGCGCCTGCCATGTGCCGTCCGTCCCCTCTTCGAGGACTGGCTGGCGCGGCACTACCCGGAACGCAAGGATAAGGTGTTAAACCGCATCCGCTCGATGCGGGGCGGGAAGCTCAACGATTCCCGCTTCGGTTCTCGTATGAAGGGCGAAGGCTTCTTCGCCGAGCACATCACCCAGCTCTTCGCCCTAAGCTGCCGCAGGGCTGGTATAGAAGGGGAGCGTTTCCCGCGACTGTCGACGGCCGCATTTCGCACTACCGGAGAGTCTCAGCCCAACCTCTTCGACTGACTTGGCTACTGCTCCTTCTCGGCCCCGTCCATGCCGTACTCGAGGCCGTCCACGAGCGCCTGCCAGGAGGCCTCGATAATGTTCTCGCCGACGCCTACGGCTCCCCAGACGCGCTTGCCGTCGGTAGAGTCTATTAGGACGCGGGTCGTGGCGGCGGTTGCGCGATGCTCGTCGAGGATGCGGACCTTGTAGTTGGAGAGGTGTATCTCCTTGAGCTCCGGGTAGTGGGGTTCTATCGCCCGTCGTAGGGCGTTGTCGAGGGCGTTCACCGGGCCGTTGCCCTCGGCGGTCGAGATGACCCGGTGGCCCTTCACCCGTAGCTTGATCGTCGCCTCGGTCGTCGTCTCGCCGTCAGCTCTTTTTTCGGAGATGATCCTGAACGTCTCCAGCTCAAAGAGCGGCTTCGCGTCCCCCGTAGTCCGGCCGATGAGGAGTGCGAGCGAGGCGTCGGCGGCCTCGTAGTGGTAACCCTCGTACTCCCGCTGCTTTATCGCCGTGAGCACCGCCGCTATGTCCCCTGCCTTTAAACCCAGCTCCTCGGCCTTCTGCCGTATGGAGTTCTTCCCCGAGAGCTCCCCGACAGGTGTGCGCCTGACGTTGCCGACCGCCCCTGGCGGCACATGCTCGTATGTCGCGGGATCTCTGGAGATGCCGTCCACGTGCAGCCCGCCCTTGTGGGCGAACGCGCTGCGGCCCACGTAGGGTCTGTGGGTGTCGGGGGTGAGGTTCATGAGCTCCGAGACGTAGTTCGAGACCTCGGTGAGCTTCTTGAGGCGTTCGTCGTCAAGCACCTTGAGGCCCATCTTCAGTTGCAGGTTAGCGATGGTGGTGACGATGTCGCAGTTGCCACAGCGTTCGCCGACGCCGTTGATAGTGCCCTGCACGTGGGTCGCCCCCGCCTCAACCGCCGCGAGAGCGTTCGCCACCCCACACCCGGTGTCGTTGTGGGTGTGGATACCGATCTCGACCTCGGGAAACTCCCGCTCCGTCCGTCCGACCACCGCTCTTAGCTCCGCCGGGAGCGTGCCGCCGTTAGTGTCGCAGAGGACGAGGGTAGTTGCTCCGGCTTCCGATGCCGCCCGCAGCACCTCGAGCGAGTACTCGGGGTCCTCGCGGAAGCCGTCGAAGTAGTGCTCGGCGTCGAAGATGACTTCTTTGCCGGCCTCTGCCAGGTACACCACCGTGTCCCTCACGGACGCAAGGTTCTCTTCAGGCGTGGTGCGCAAGACCTTCTCGACGTGCAGCTTCCAGCTCTTGGCCACGATGCAGGCCACGGGAGCGGAGAGGCGAGGGAGTAGGGTGACGGCCGGGTCTTCCTCGGCGCGACCACCGGGGCGCCGGGCGCGGGTGAAGGCCACGAGACGGGCATCTAGCTCCCCAGCGTCGAAGTTCTCGAAGAACTCCAAGTCTTTCGGGTTTGAGGTCGGGAAGCCGGCTTCTATGTAGTGGAAGCCCAGGGAGTCAAGCTCGCGGGCTATCCGGATCTTGTCCTCCGTCGTCAGGCTCACACCCTCACGTTGGGTTCCATCCCGTAGAGTAGTATCGAAAAGTCTTATGCTCATGCCACTCCTTCTCCGGCCGCTGTCCACTTGCTTACGGCCCGCATGACTTCTCCCGTGCTCTTGCTTCCGCCCAGGTCCGGAGTAAGAAATCCGGCCTCCAGGGCAACCGAGACGCCCCGCTCGATGGCTCCCGCGACGTCCGGGCGTCCCAAAGAGTGGCGGAACATCATCGCCGCCGAGAGGATCGTCGCGTAGGGGTTGGCGAGCCCCTGCCTCGCTATGTCCGGCGCGCTCCCGTGGACGGGCTCGAAGATGCCGGGCGCGCCGGGCTCGCCTATGCTCGCGCTTGGCAGCATGCCCATCGAGCCTGGGAGCATGGCGGCCTCGTCGGAGAGGATGTCGCCGAAGAGGTTCTCGGTCAGCATCACGTCGAACCTTTTTGGGTCCCGGATCAGGAACATGGCGGCAGCATCCACGAGCACGTGGTCGAGCATAACGTTCGGGTACTCGCCCTTTATGTCCTCGACGACGCTCCTCCACAACCGGCTCGTCGCCATCACGTTCGCCTTGTCCACGCTCGTCACACGCCCCCTGCGTCCCTCCGCCGCCTCGAACGCCACCCTCGCCACCCGCTCGACTTCCTCACGGGTGTAGACGGAGAGGTCGCTCGCCCTGTCTTCCTCCTCGACCTTCTCTCCGAAGTATGCGCCGCCCGTAAGCTCGCGCACGATCAGGACGTTAACGCCCTCGACGACCTCCTTCTTCAAGGTCGATGCCCCGAGCAACACCGGCATCGTCTTCACGGGCCGCAGGTTCGCGAACGCGCCCAACGCTTTCCTCAGCTTCAAAAGCCCGGCCTCGGGACGGAGCGGCCCTCGGTCGAAGTCCGGGTGACCGACCGCTCCGAGCAAGATGGCGTCCGACGCCTTGGCCCTCTCCAGCGTCTCGTCGGAGACCGGCTCGCCTTCTTCGCGGATGGCTGCCCCGCCAATCTTCCGCTCCTCGTAGGAGAGCGTTACCCCGAGGTGCTCCGCCGCGACGTCCACCACCGTCCGGGCGGCCTCAACGACCTCCGGCCCGATGCCGTCGCCCGGGAGCAGTAGTATGTCGAACGAGTCACGCATGTTGTCCTCCCGGAGTGCTCCTCCAAAGTGTGCTCATCGCTCGACAACCCCAAACGCCCTTACCGGAAACGTTCCGAAGC
>JALZEL010000025.1 GCA_030862075.1 Actinomycetota bacterium
CTATAGAGGAGTTCGTGGAAGATCCCGACCTGAACAACACCGCCTCCAAGGCGATCATATATCTCGGCGCGGGAGCGTGCCTCTACTTCGCGTACTTCTCCAACCGCCAGGTACGGTTCGGGCTGGGAGTGGCGGCGGTCATCGTGGCCGCCACCATCGCGACAGACACCGGCAACACACTCTACGAGGACCGCAGCTTCTTCGGGGTCTACCAAGTAACGGGCGAGGCTGAGGGTGCCGGACACCATGTGCTAACCGTCGGCGACACCAACCACGGCGCGCAGGTTCTCGGGACTACACCTCCCATGCCCATCACCTACTACCATCGCACGGGACCGATCGGGCAGCTCTTCGAGGCCTTGCCCGAAGAGGTGACGTCGCGGCCCGCCGTGATCGGCCTCGGCACCGGCACGATGGCCTGCTACAACAGGCCCGGCCAGCAGCTGGACTTCTACGAGATCGACCCCCTCATCGAACGGGTAGCGCGTAACGAGAACCTCTTCACCTACCTCAGGGACTGTCCGGGCGAGTTCAACGTGAACCTCGGCGACGCGCGCCTTACTTTGGGTGAGGTCCCCGACGGGTCTTACGGGGTGATCGTGGGCGACGCCTTCAGCTCGGACGCCATCCCGGTCCACCTCATTACGCGGGAGGCAGTCGACCTGTACTTCTCCAAGCTCCAGAGCGACGGGGTTGTGGCGTTGCATATCTCCAACCGACACCTGGAGCTGGAGCCCGTGCTCGGGAACGTGGCGCAGGACGCCGGGCTGGCTTGCCGGGCCCAGCTCGACGCTAACATTGCAGATGCGCCGGGCAAGTTCGTGTCGCACTGGGTGCTAATGGCCCGCCAAGAGGACGATTTGGCCGGTATAGCCGAAGACGAGAGGTGGATGCCCTGCGAGACTGCCCCCAGCCAGAGCGTCTGGACCGACGACTACTCGAACCTCCTGAGTACCTTTACTTGGGACTGATAGCTGGCGAAGCTGCAGGCTAAGACCCGGTAGACGCCGGGGACAAATACCCCCGCGTCAAGGCCTGCAAGGTGCGCCTACGGTCCTGCTCGGGCGGGTCGGGCAGCCTACCGCTTGTCCGGGTATCCTCCACCTGCTCTCTACCCTCGAGCCCGCCTGACTCGGCAGCGTAGACTGCTCGGGCTCGACAGCGAGTATATTGCCACCTTTGTGGATCGTAGTGATCCTCTCCCACGCGATTATAGCGGTTTGCAGTGCAGATTAACCGCAACACCACGGGCATGCTAACGCTTGCGCAGGAGGCGTTCTCTGCAAGAAGCACACACTGACGCTGCTGATGAGCCAATAACAGTGCAAACCGCTGTAGTCTACTTCGGTGGCCAGCAAACGCCGAACACCTTTGCGCCGGACTACTTTGGAGAGCCTGGAGTCCGGGGTATCGGTTGCTCACAATCCTTCGTCTTCCCCGTTCCCGGCGCTTCCTTAGCGGCCTCTTGCCGCCGAACAGGCGCGGTTTTCGTGGGTTGCGCTCGTCGGTTTGCTTCTATGCCGAAGGGCGGGACCGGCTTTTGGGCCCCGCCCTTCGAGGAAGCTGGATCTGACTGGATCAGTTCCAGTTGAAGGTGCTCAGGAGGTTCGAGTAGTCATCGGTCCAGACGCGGTCCGTCTCGGGGTTGCTCACGCAGGGCTGCCAGCGCCCATCGCTGGGCAGGCTGCCGAGGTCGGCTTCGTCGCGGGCCAGGACCGTGAAATGGGATGTGAGCTTGAATAGGTTCGTGATCTGGGCGTCGTCGTACTGAGCGTAGCAGACGAGTCCCCTGTCTCGCGCCAGATCCCCGACGACGGGCTCCAGCTCCAGGTGCCGGTTGGAGATGTGCATGACCAGAACCCCGTCTTCCCTGAGCTTCTGGAGGTAGAGGTCAACCGCTTCCCTCGTCATGAGGTGGACCGGGATGGCGTCCGAGCTGAAGGCCTCTCCCACGATCATCCCGTACTCACCGTCTTCGGCCTCGGCTATCCTAAGGCGGGCGTCGCCTTGGACCACTTCGTACTCGCCCGGGCAGTCCCTGAGGTAGGTGAAGAGGTTCTCGTTACGGGCTACCTGTTCGACGAGGGGGTCGATCTCGTAGTAGGTCCACTGCTGGCCGGGCTCGGCGTAGCACGACATCACGCCCGCGCCCAGGCCCATCACGCCGACCGGCGACTCGTCAGTGGTCTCGCCCGGCAAGAGGTCAAAGAGCTGCCCGAACGGTCCCGTGCGATCGTGGTAGCCGATGGGCTGGGGAGGCTGGGGTCCCAGGATCTGCGCGCCGTGGTTGGTGTCGCCGACGGTTAGCACATGGTACTCGGCGCCCTCCGCCTCGCTCGTAACCTTGTAGACCCCGAAGAAGCTGCGATCCTCGTAGAGTATGTTGCCGGTGCCGGTCGCGATGGTGGCGGCCACGATGACCGCCGCCACCCCCAGCCCGAACCGTACCTGGCGGTTGGAGAAGTACGCGAAGTAGAGGCACACCACGACAGCCAGGCCGATAGTCAACTCCCAGGCCACGGTTCTCTGATCTGGCGTGAGGCTGTCGAAGAAGAGTTCGTCAATCACAAGATCCCCGAGCGCCCATACCACAACGCCGAGGGCCACAGGCAGAGCCAGGTCCAACAAGCGCGGCTCGAGCAAGCGCCCTACACCGCTGCGCTCCGAGTTCCGTTCCTCGTTACGCCGCAGCAGCCGCGCCAGTATCGCCCCGGGCAGGAACAGGCACGCCAGCACTATCACCAGCGGGTACTCGACCACCGTGTCGAACACCACCGGCGCCACCAGTGCGTTGAAGACCCCTCCCAAGACACCGCCCACCGCCACCCACAGGTAGAACTCCGTCAGGTGCCTGGCCGGCGGTCTGTCCCTCGCAACCTCCCCGTGGCACACCATCGCCACCACGAAGAAGCCCAAGATGTGCAGCAGTATCAGCAGCCAGTACGGATCGCGCAGCTGCGTCAGCATCGTGACGACCATCAGGGCCATCGTGATCGGCAGCAAAACTACCATCGCCTTGTGCAGGATGTCGGGCACCCTGACGCTGGGCGAGAAGACGACCATGAACGAGAACAGGTACAAAGAGAGCGGGATCACCCAAAGCAGCGGTACGGGCGTTATGTCGGTGGTGATAAACGCTGTGACGCCGAGCATCAAACTCGACGGCACGAACGTCAGCCCCACCCACCTCGCCCTGCGCAAGAAGGTCGGGGCACTCGACTCGGCCGCCGGTTCCGTGAGCGGCGCGCCGGTCTCGGGGGTGCCGCCGCCGCTGGCTACGGGCGCGTTGGGCGCTCCGCCCGGGGGCTCCGCCTCGTCGTCTTCCACGGTGGTAGGGGCGACGTCCGAGCGCCACATCATGATGGCCGAGCCGATCACCAGCAGGGCAAGCCCCCCGTAGCCTACCGACCACCAGATCCCCTGGTTGGCCAGCGTCAGCTCCCGCTCGACCAGCAACGGGTAGCCCAAAAGCCCTATCACGCTGCCCAGGTTCGAGGCCACGTACAGGAAGTAGGGATCCCTGGCCGCTGGGTGGTCGGTGTCGGACAGCCACCGTTGCACTATAGGGTTGGTCGTAGAGAGCGCGAAGAACGGCAGCCCCACCGACACCAACAAAACCCCCAACAGCAAGAAGATAGGGTTCTCCTGCGACCGGGGCGCCCACTCGTCGGCCGGTACTGCCAGCGGTCCCCAGAGGAGGAATATAAAGAGCGGCAACAAGACGACCGCCAGGTGTAGCCAGGCCTGCCTCCTCGTTCCCAGCCACGTGGTCGTGAGGTGCACGTAGAGGTAGCCTGCCAGAAGCGCCGCCTGGAAGAACATCATAGAGCCCGTCCACACCGCGGGCGTGCCCCCGAAGGTGGGCAGGACGAACTTGGCGGACATAGGCTCCACCAGGAAAAGTAGGGCGCCGCTCACCAGGATAGTCGTCCCGAAAAGGACCACCAAGAAAAGCCCGCCCGAAGACCCCTTGCGGGAGGCCTCCTTCTTACTCAACCCGTTCCCGTCCATTGGCGATGATTCCGGTGGCATAAATGCTTCGAGCCTTCCTTCCTGCTCTCTTACCTTCGTTGGTTTTCAAACCCTAGCGCGCAATCTAGCGCACGAACCCGACGGCTGACAACCTTTGAAGTTTAAACCCAGATGCACGGATAACAAGACGGGCAGGCAGGTACTCCAGTACTTCGAGGAAGCCTACGTCGACCGGGCCAGGAGCAACCGCGGGACCTTCCCGTACGAGAAGGCTCTGCGCAAGCGGAGGGTGTAGGTGGAGCCTCTATTCGGCGAGGCGAAAGATTGGCACGGGCTGAGGCGGTTCAGACTCAGGCGCCTTGAGAAGGTAAACATGGAGGCCTTGCTCGTGGCCTCTGGTCAGAACGTCAAGCGGCTGATGACGTTCGGGTGCCGTTGACCCAGGAGGTTGGCTCAAGTGGCAGCCCTGCGACCACCCAGAAGACCTCCGATCCGGCCGAGACACCGCGGTATGGGAAGCTTCTCGAGCGCCCAAACCTTCGAGTCGGCCTGTTTCTCAACAGTCTGTTGGGGTAAGAGGATGGTAGGCCACCCGAGGGGTACGCTACCTGCGGCGTTTCGCGGCAGTCGGCTTGGGGTAGCTCCTCCTACCGTCGGACCGCCTGCGGGGCCGGAGCATGAACATGATGAAAAGTCTGGAGGTTAGTAAATGAACGAGATGAACGTCGACCTCGAAGCTTTACCCATCGGCGACGACGCCCCGGAACTGGTGAACGTCGTCGTCGAGGTGCCCGTTGGGAGCCGCAACAAATACGAGTACGAACCCGAGCTGGGGGTGATCGTGCGCGATCGGGTTTTGCCGGGGAACATCCGCTACCCGGCGGACTATGGCTTCGTGCCTTCGACCGAGGGCGCCGATGGCGAGCCTTTGGACATCATGGTAGCTGCCTACGACCCCGTCTTCCCCGGGTGCGTGGTCCGGGCCCGCGTCGTCGGCGCCCTGGAGATGACCGAGGCAGGGGAATCAGAGTACAACATCTTCGCCGTCCCCAGCGGCGATCCGCGGTTCGACGACATCACGACCCTGGAGGACATGCCCGAGCAGAATCTGCACGAGATAGAGCAGTTCTTTGTCGCCTTTAAGCGGCTGGAGGGGGACGAAGGTGCGGAGGCCCAGGGCTGGTGCGGGCCGGAAGAGACCTACGAGATAGTCCGCCAGAGCACCCGCTGAACGTCTTGAACGAGCTGTTCGGGAGAGCGCCCGAAGGAGTTTTCTTGCCTTTACTTCTTCTCCGTTTGCTCTTCTTTGGCAGTCTCCTCCATCTCTTTGGAGGGGTCGCTCAGGAAAGTCTCTTCGGTGTCCTCTGTGGGGGCGCTCTGCTTTTCGGCGGGCCGCTGTTGTTCTTGGGGCCCCTGGGAGGAGAATCCCGTGCAGCCGCTTACGCTTGGCACGAGAACCAGCATCGCAAGTAAGAGCGCGGCGACCTTGCCTTTACTCATCGCTTATGACCCTCTCCTCCGTAACTCGGCTGTCACAGGTTAGCATAGCGCCGAAGGCTCTTGCCCGGCGATAGAGTTTATATCTCTAGCCTCGAGTCTTCGAGGTCGAGGTCGCGCTCGAGCCGGCGCATGACCTCGTCCCCAATCCTGCCCTCGCTCCTCAAGCGCAACACGGCTTCGCGCTCCGACTCCAGAAGCTCGCGCCTGAGGCGCTGGAAGTTCGCCGAGCGCGCCTCGTAATCTTCGTCGTCGCTGCCGTCCCCCAGGTCCGCGGCGAAGTCCGAGACCCTCTTGTCGTTGACGCTGGCGTGGCGAGTGGCGAAGCGGCGCCTGCGGTAGCCGTACATGCCGCGCATCCTCTCTACGGTGTACTCGTTGACCCAGCCCTCGTCCGCGAGCTCGTCGATCCGCTGGAGGGCGGCCTCCGCTGCCAGGAGACGGGCCTTGATCTCCTCCTTCTCGAAGGACCCGTCGTCGTGGATGTCGAGCCAACGGATCAGGGGCTGCAGCGTAAGCCCCTGCCCCACGAGGGTGACGAAGATCACGCAGAAGGTCAGGAAGATGACGAGGTCGCGCCCGGGGAACGGGGCACCGCTCTCGGTCGTGAAGGGGATCGCGAGCGCGGCGGCCAGCGAGACGGCGCCGCGCATCCCTGCGTAGGAGATCACCGTCACGCTCTGCCAGGGCGGGGAGGGGTCGCGTTCCCTCAAGCGCTGGCTAAGGCGGCGCGGGATGTAGGTCGCCGGGAAGACCCAAACGAAGCGCGCGAAGATCACCGCCAGGCACACAGCCGCCGCGTATAGGGTCAGCGTCGCCGGGGAGTAGCCCTCCGAGATGTCCTCCAGGATCGTCGGGAGCTGCAGCCCGATCAGGATGAACAGGAGCGAGTTGAGCATGAAGGTCAAGACCTCCCACAGCGCGAACGCCTGCAGTCGGGTGCTCGGGGAGGTCAGCCTGGGAGCGTGCCAGCCGAGGTAGAGCCCCGCCGTCACCGCCGCCAAAATTCCCGAGGCGGGGATGCCTATAATGCCCAGTTCCTCAGCCGGCAGGTAGGCCGCGTAACCCGTGAACAGCGAGATCGTGATCTCGACCAGCGGGTTCTCGACCCGGCGGCGCACAGCCGCGACGACGTACCCTACGAGGAGCCCGATCGCTACCCCCACCACCACGCCTACCACGAAGCGCAAACCGAGCTCCATGAAAGAGAAAGCGACGCTCCCCACAGCCACGGCGCGGGCTGTCTGATACAGGACCAGCGCGGAGCCGTCGTTGATAAGGCTTTCCCCTTCGAGGACAGTCACGATCCGGCGCGGCACCCCGAGCCGCTCGGCGATGGCCGTCGCCGCCACCGGGTCGGTCGGCGAAACGATAGCGCCCAGGACGAAAGCCACCGGCCACGAGAGCCCTACGACCCAATGCGCGACCCCAGCCACGACGATCGCCGTGAGCGCCACCAGGCCTACCGAGAGGAGCCCTATGGGTCGGATGTTCGCCCTGAGGTCGCGCAAAGAAGAGAAGAATGCCGCCGAATAAAGCAGCGGGGGCAGGAAGATCAGCAACACCAGATCCGGCTCGAGCTCGAGCTCGGGCATGCCGGGTATGAAGCCCAGGGACAATCCGCCAAGGACCAAAAAGATCGGGTACGGCACGTCGAAGACGTCGGAGAGCAGCACGAGGCCCGCCACCGCCACCAGCAACCCGAAGACGACGAGCGCGAAGTGTTCCGCCACTTCCTAATCTCCGACGTGCAAGACTGCCTTACCGGTGTAGCCGCGGTCGAGGAGCCTCTGGGCCACGTCTCCGATCTCCTCCCACGAAGCCTCGACGCTCACGTGTGGCTGTAGCCGCCCTTCCGCGACCAGATCAGCGAGCCGCGCCAGCCCATCGGAGGCCGGATGCGCCAACACCTCGTGGAAGAGTATAAAGCCGTACAACCGCGCCCCGCCCGTGGAATAGAAGCTCCGAACGTCGAACGTTGTCTCCGCCCTCCCCGATACCCCGAACGAGACGCACATGCCGTCTGGTGCGAGCATGCCTATAACATCGCCTAGAATCTTTCCGCCGACCGACTCGAGGATGAGGTGGTACGGGCCGAAAGCTCCGGCGCTCGCCGCGTCCTCGCCGATCGCGATCTCGTGCGCCCCCGCCTCGCGTACCAGCCTCTCGTGCTCTTCGCGGCGCACGAGGGCCACCACCCGGGCGCCGGAGAGGCTCGCGAGCTGGATCGCGAAGTGGCCGGCCCCACCGGAGGCGCCGGTGACCAGCACACTTCTACCGAGCAGGCTGCCACCCTTCTCCAGGGCATACAAGGCGGTCAGGCCTGCAACCGGGAGCGTCGCCGCCTCGGTGAACGACACGCCCTCCGGCAGCTCCGCCAAAGTGTTCGTCGGCACTGCTGTCAGCTCGGCCCACGCCCCAGAGGCGAGAAAGCCCACGACCCGGGCGCCGACCTGCGGACCGGTGCCGTCAGCGGCGGACTTCTCAACCGTGCCCGCGAGGTCCCAGCCGGGATTGAAGCCGGGCTCGGCCGTCTGGGCACGGCGCACCTCGCCGCGGTTCAGCGAGATCGCCGAGACACGGACGAGCGCCTCCGAAAGGGCTAGTGCCGGTTCGTCGGCCTTGCCCAAAGACAGGCGGGCTGGGACTTCGGGATCGACGAGTACCGCACGGATCTGGCCCATCTTGCTCAACCTCCGTATCGTAGCTCTTAGTCTATGTCACTCACTGGCAGGCCGATTCCGCCCCCGCCAAGCAATAATAAGCCGTTTGAGAAGGACAATGAACGCGATAATGAAGATGATTGCGGGCAAGGCATGACCCAAGGCCCCGAGCTCGGCGGGCACGGGGACTCGGCCCTACCGGACCGGACGACGCCCTCGTCACACGGTGGCCTGCCGATGTTCGCCACTCGTTGCCTCCTCTCCGGCCAAGTCCCCCACAATTACTAGTAGGGAACGTCCCCCCCTAGAAAAACGAGCCCGGTTGCGCCAGGAACTCCGCCTCCTCGGGCGTGGTGGTCCGACCCAAGATCTCGTTTCGGTGTGGGAACCGCCCGAAGCGTTCGATGATCTCTAGATGGCGTACGGCGTACTGCGCCGGGTCCGTCTCACCCGTGCCGCCCAAGCCCCGGAAGAGCTCCACGGAACGGCGCTGGTCTTCCAGGTCCTCGCTGTGCATGAACGGCATGTAGAGGAACCCGCGCTCTACGGGCGACAGCTCCCGGTCGTAGGAGTGCTCCACCGCGTACCGGGCCGCTTGACGCGCTTTCTCGTCTGTGGCGTACATCCGCGCGTCACCGCGGTACATGTTGCGAGGGAACTGGTCGAGGACGATGATGAGCGCCAGGCAGCTTCGCGCCTCGTCCTTCCAGTGGTCAATGTTGCCCGCGGCGGTCTCCTCGTAGACGGGCTCGAAGCGATCCCGGATCTCACGATCGACCCCGGGATCTTTGGTGAACCGCGCCTCCCGGAACTCCCCATAGCCCTCTTCGCCCTCGCGGCCGAACCAGAAGCCGAGGATCTCCTCCGGCGCGCTCACTACTCCGTGCGGCTCACGACGGTCACTTCGTCGTCGCCGCGGCGGGTCGTGGAGGGGAGGCCCTCCAGGTACGAGCTGTAGCGACCCAACATCCAGAGCTCGGGCGCTATCTCCGAGATGAGCTCCCCGTCGTCGAAGACCCGCACCATCGAGCTCTCCGAGACGGTGACCGCGACGGCGCTCGTCCGATGCGAGACCGACGCGGCGGCCACGTGGCGGCTTCCGAGCCCCAGGGGCACGTTCAGGCTGTCGGAGACGGTGTCAATGTAGCGGGCCGCCGAGACGACGATACCGTCTTCAGAGACCACGAAGGCACCGTCTAGTTGAGCGAGCTCTTTTAGGGTCTCCCGCAGGTTCGGATCGTCTATGCGCTTAGCCCCGTCGGGGTGGCCGGCCAAGGGGTCGAGAATGAGGGGGCGCGAGCTTTTCAGTACCTCGTCCGCGTCGCCGATGACGAAGAGGGTGCCGATCTTGCGCCCCTCCCGGCCTTCGCGGGCGATCTCGACCGCAAGCGTCACCGCCTGCTCCAAGACCCGCGTGTTTATCCCGCGCCGCTCGCTGCATATCTCCTTGAACAGGTCCTTTCTCAGGTCCAACCTCTCTAACCTCCCTAGCCGTTGGCTCTCTTCGTGGGCCGTCTATGGGGAGACGCACCTCATAAATCGTCTCACCGGGTTCGGAATCCTCCTGGACCTCACCGCCAACACGCTCGTCTCTTCCTACGCTCGAGTTTCGTACGCCCCTCCTAAAGATCATACACCCGAACGTCGCACCCGGACGAAGCGGTCGCGCGTCTCGAAGTCGGCCTTGTAAGGATTTGAATGAGTAAAGGGCGTATTCTGGAGGGTCGGTGCATTGAAGGATAGCGACGCGGGGCATACACTCATCCTTGATCTAAGGGGCCGTAGCTCAGTCGGGAGAGCGCCGCCTTTGCACGGCGGAGGTCAGGGGTTCGAATCCCCTCGGCTCCACCTTAGAAGATGTGATTGCAGGTAAAAGGCGAAGGTTCTGGTGAGTATCTGGGATCTTGTGCAGCAACGCGTAGAAGTTAGTCCTCAGTTATCAGAGCCCCGGTGGTCGCAGACGTAGTCACAGAGATAACGTAATGGCACTCAACCTAGCTATCCCAAAAAGCGAGCTGCCCAGGTCAATATCAGTGCCAGCCACTGTGGGCACG
>JALZEL010000054.1 GCA_030862075.1 Actinomycetota bacterium
CGGGCAGGTCAGGGTAGTCTCCGAGCTCGCGCGGGTCCGTGATCACGCCGTAAAGGGCCGTCGCCGCGGCCGTGGGCGGGCTGCACAGGTACACGTTGTCGCTCTGCGTCCCGCTCCTGCCGGGGAAGTTCCTGTTGAACGTCCTGACGCTCACCGAATCCGAGGGCGGCGCCTGGCCCATCCCGACGCACGGTCCGCACGCCGGCTCCAACATCCGCGCCCCGGCGCGCACGAGGTGCGCGTACACCCCGGCTTGGGCGATGGAGTCCAGGATCTGGCGGCTCCCCGGCGTCACGGTCATCACGAGCTCCGGGGCCACCGTCTCGTCCTCAAGGACGGCCGCCACGACCGCCAAATCTTCAAAGCCCGAGTTCACCGAGCTTCCCACGCAGACCTGGTGCGCCTTGGTGCCGGCGACCTCGCTCACCTTGACGACGTTGCCGGGCGAGCTGGGCTGGGCGATGAGGGGTTCGAGCTTGTCGAGCTCGATCAGCTCGTGTTCGTCGTACTCGGCGCCCTCGTCGGCCTTCAGCTCCACGAAGTCGTCGGGGCGCTGCTGGGCCTCCATCCACTCGCGGGTGCGCTTGTCGGAGGGGAAGATGCCGGTGGTAGCGCCGGTCTCCATCATCATGTTGCAGATCGTCATGCGCCCCGTAACTGGGATAGTCTCGACCCCCGGGCCGTAGAACTCGAAGATGCGCCCAGCCCCGCCGTCGACGTCCCGGCGCCTCAGGAGTTCCAGGATGATGTCCTTCGGCGTCACCCAGTCTTGAAGCTCGCCGGTGAGCTCCACGCCCACGACCGTCGGCACCGCCGTGTTGAAGGGCCTGCCCGCCACAACCAGCGACACGTCCAAGCCCCCGACCCCGATGGCGATGGAGCCCACGGCGCCCGAGGTGGTCGTGTGGGAGTCGGCCCCGATGAGGGTCGCGCCGGGCCTGGCGAACCTTTCGACGTGCAGGTAGTGGCAGATACCGTTGCCGGGCCTGGAGAAGTGGAGGCCGTACCTGGCGGCGAACGCCTGCAGGAAGATGTGGTCGTCGGGGTTCTTGTGGTCGAGCTGGATGATATTGTGGTCCACGTACTGGACGGCGAGGGGAACCTGGATCCTATCTACGCCCATCTGCTCCAGCTGCAGACAGGCCATCGTGCCGGTGGCGTCCTGGAGCAGGCACTGATCGATCCTCAAGCCCACCTCTTCGCCCCGCTCGTAGGTACCACTCTCCACGTGATCCTTGAGAACCTTGGCAACCAAATTTTCTGCCACGAATCTCACCCCTGAAAAGTTGCTCCTAACCTACATTTCATTATGGCACAGGCTCCGGCCCTCTACTTTTGCCGGCCCAGGACGAAGGCCTGAAACCCGAAGACGGTGTTCTCAGGAGCCCCAGCGAGTGGTGCCGAACCGCCCACGAGTCCTTTACCGCCCCCGGTATCGGACACTGCCTTAAAGGATGCGCTCTCATCGCTTAGTTATGCACTAATCGCTCGTAGACGGAGCGGTAGCGCCTAAGCGCCTGGCGCATCTCTTCGGTCTCCTCGTTGGCGTCGCCCCCGTCGGCGGAGCCTCCGACGACCCTGGCGCGCAGGCGCCGGGCCTCGCGGTAGTCGTCGGCGACCTCCGGGTACATGGCGGTCAAACCCTGCTCCGTCTCCCGGTCCTCCTGGGCGGGGTCGGCGACAAAGTTGCGCTCTTCGAGGACGTCCAAGACGGTTCGGTCGGCCATCTCGATTGAGCGCTCGGGATTGTCGACGAAGATCCGCTCGAGCTCGCCCCACCGCTCCTCGTAGCGCTGGCGGCTCTCTTCGGAGAGCGGCTCCACCTGCCGCTCCACACGCCCGCGACGCTGCCGCAGCTCCCTCTCCGCCTCTTTTTCGGAGCCCCGCTCCTGCGCGACCCGCTCGTAGTCCTCTCCGAACTCCTCGCGCGTCCGCTCCCGCCGCTCCTCGGTCCGGCGCTCGCGCCTCCTGCGAAGGACGAGGAAGATCGTTAGGATCAGGATCAAGACCACAACTGCGACGATAATTACCACTATTGCCTGCGTATCCACGCGAATCCTCCTCTTGCGAGACCATCCGCATCGCACTATTCCCAAAGCGGGGGCAGACGTAACATACCGCTTTTGCAATAGAAAATGCGCTGCAACCGGTCCTCTAACGATGTTTGGTGGCGTCCCTCCGGTGGCACAACAGTCGTCGTGATACGGCTTTATGCGAAACGAACAGCCAGGGAGGCGCGATGACCGAACGCCGGAAAGAAGAAGCCGAAAACAAAGAAGACCGCGACAAAACCAAGGACCGGCAAGAGAAGGATGCCACTACGGACGCGGTAGAGGAGGAAGAAGAGACCGGGGGCGCCCTCAGGAGCAAGGACAACGGTCGAGACCAGTAGATAACGCACAAGCGTTAACTGGCGGGAGCGCCGTTACAGGTCATGGTCTTCGCGTCCCGATCTTTTGGCCTCTGACGGGCTACGTTAACGGACTCTTGGGCGGCGGGAGCTGTTGCGGGAGCGGTTGAAGAGGCGGTCCAGGTAACGGTCCGCGGTCCAGGCTCCGGCGGCGCCCCCAATCACGCCGAGCACGATGTCGAAGATAGTGTCGGGGAGGGCGTGGTCGATGCTCGCAGCGGGAAAGAGGTGATCGAGCAGGATCTCGATGCCCTCCCAGCCCGTCGCCCCGACGAGCCCGATCGCACTCCCCGTAAAAAGCGCGTGGCGGGGCGTGTCGAAGAATTCGTCGTCGCCGCCAGCCCGGTAGATGATCTCCGCTGTTACCGCCACGAGCGTGAACGGCGTTATGACGTGCGCGATCTCGTCGTAGAGCGGTACCGGCTCGAATATGTCCCAGAGAAAGCCTGCCCCGTTGAGGAGGGTGCAGACCGCGATAAGCCCGACAACCCAACTTCTCGGCACCTAAACGATTCCTCCGTCTACGCAACTTCACGACCGCAGCGTCTATGCCACGATGGCCCGCTGCCGAAACCGGCGGGGCCGCGATGGTAGGCTACTCTTCCAGTCTCCCGCTACCGAAAGGAAAAGAATGAGCAGCGGCTACATACCACCGTTTCGGGGAGCCCGGCCCCGACGAGATCCTGGCAGCTCTCAAGGAGGCGACCCGCGAAGATCCCGGCCTACAGAAACGCCCGGCCGAGGAAGTCTCGCGCAACCTCGCCCATGGCGGCTACCTCGAAAGCGAGCCTTCCCCCACCCTCGTAGCGGAGATGCTGGAGGCTCTCGAACGTGGGGAGTGATAGGGCACCGCTGGGAGCCGCGCAACGCGTGGATCTAACTCCTTCCTCGACGGCCAGTTTGCTTCTCTCTGGCTGCTACCAGGCCGTAGCGCCCCCGTCCACGACCACCGTCTGTCCGGTCATGTACGCGGCGGCGGGCGAGGCCAGGAAGACCACCGCGCCCTTTATGTCCTCTTCTTTCCCGAAGCGTCCCAGGGGGATGCCTTCGAGCATCTTCTCCTCGAACTTATCGATCAGGGCGCCACTCATCTTGGTCGGGAACCAGCCGGGGGCTATGGCGTTAACGTTTATCCCGTACCTCGCCCAAGAGGTCGCCAGGTCGCGGGTCATGGAGATGACCGCGCCCTTGCTCGAGTTGTAGCCTACGGTCTGCATGTAGTCTGGGTGGCCGCCTACCAGGCCAGCGACCGAGGAGATGTTGACGATGCGCCCGCCCTCGCCGCGCTCGATCATGCGCCGCCCGACCGCCTGGGACATCAGGAACGTCCCCCGCACGTTGACCCCCACGACCTGGTCGAACTTCTCCAAGGGCATCTCCTCCGCCGGAGCCCCCCACGTTGCCCCGCTGTTGTTGACCAGCACGTCTATCGTGCCGAAGGTTTCTTCCGTCTCCTTCACGACGCTCTCTACGCCTTCGGGGTCCGTAACGTCGCACGGCAGGGCGAGGGCCTTGCCGCCCCTCGCCTCGATGCCCGCCTTCACCTCCTCCAAAGCCTCAAGCTTGCGGGAGCAGACGACGACGTCTGCTCCGGCGTCGGAGAGGGCCTCGGCCATGTACTGCCCGAGGCCGCGGCCACCACCGGTGACGATGGCCGTCTTGCCGTCGAGGCGGAAGAGATCCAGAGCGTTCAACGCTTTCGAACCCTCCTTCTAGCTCGGGCTCGGCGGGGTCTCGGCCTCTGTGGCCGAAGCCGCCCCGGCCCGGTACTCCACAGTCGGGGTTCCCGCGGCCGCCCGTTCCTCGTCGGCGAGCACGCGCCTCAAGAGCTTGCCGACGGTGGACTTGGGCAGTTCGTCGCGGAATTCAAGGGCTTTCGGGGTCTTGTAGGAGGCGAGGCGCTCCTTACAGAAGGCCAGGATCTCCTCTTCCGTCACCTCGCTGCCCGGCTTCCTGACGACGAACGCTTTGACCGTCTCGCCCCGGTACTCGTCCGGCACGCCGACGGTGACGGCCTCGGAGACGTCCGGGTGCTCGAAGAGGACCTCCTCTATCTCGCGCGGGTAGACGTTGTAGCCCGCCGCGACGATCATATCCTTCTTGCGGTCCACGATGTAGAAGTAACCGTCCTCGTCCATCCTCGCGACGTCGCCGGTGTAGAGCCAGCCGTCCCTCAACGTTTCGGCCGTCTCCTCCGGCATGTTCCAGTAGCCCTTCATGACCTGCGGTCCCTTTACGACGAGCTCGCCGGGCTCCCCGACCGGCATCTCTTCCTTGCCGGTCTCTACGTCCACGATCCTCGTGTCGGTGCTCGGTATCGGGACTCCTATGCTCCCCGGGCGCCGCTCGGCAAAGGTGGGGTTGAAGTGCGTGACCGGCGAGGCCTCGGAAAGCCCGTATCCCTCGTAGACCCTCCGCCCGGTCTTCTCCTCGAAGGCGTGCAGCAGGTTCACCGGCATCGCGGACCCGCCGGAGTTGAAGACCCGGACCTTGTCGAAGCCGTACTCTTTAAGGTCCGCGCCGCTCGCGTGGAGCGCCATGTACATCGTCGGCACCCCGGCGAACTGCATCGGGGCCTCGTTCTTGACCAGCTCCAGTACCTCGGCCGGATCGAACCTAGGCAGTATCAGCTGGTTGAGACCCAGGCGGGTTCCGAATATCATCACCGAGGTGAGGCCGTAGATGTGGAAGTATGGCAGGACGGCGACGGTCTTCTGGTTGTTCGCAAACGCCGCCGGGTCGTCCACGAAGACGTCTATCAATTGCTGCACGTTCGCCGCCAGATTGCGGTGGGTCAACATCGCGCCTTTCGAGACCCCGGTAGTGCCGCCGGTGTACTGAAGTGCCGCCACGTCCTCGACCGGGTGGATATCCACCTCCGGCGCGGGGGCCGCATCCAGCCCCAGAAAAGCGCCGAAGCCGTGGTGCGAGGCCTCTATGCCCTCCGGCTCGCCCCTAAAGTCGACGACGACTACGTTCCTGACGCTCGTCTCCGGCAGGACCGCCTTCGCCCTCGGGTATACGTCGGCGTAGACGACGAGCGTCTCGGCGCCGGAGTCCTTGAGGACGTGCTCGATCTCCCGCTCCACGTACATCGGGTTTAGCTGCGTCGCTATGGCCCCAAGCCTGATGGTGGCGAAGAAGCTCACGACGTACTGTGGACAGTTCGGTAGCATGAGGGCGACCCGATCGCCCTTCGCTACCCCGCTCGCGGCGAGCGAGGCGGCCATTTTTTCGGCGAGACCCTGCAAACGGGGGAAAGGAAACTCCGTCCCGTAGAACGTCAGCGCGACCTTGTTCTGGTGCTCCTCGACCGCGTTGCGAAACAGGTCGTAGAGCGAGCCCTCGAAGAAATCCGTCTCCGGTTCGGTGTGCCCCTCGTAGACCTTCCGCCAGGGCTTCTCCGTGCGAAACAACTCGCCTCCTTACCTGGTCTTTCCCTCCCCTTAACTATATACCCGGATCATACGATCGGGTTACCTTTTTTCTCGAGAATCCTGAACGCCCCCGTCCTCATCGCGACTAAGTTCTCCTCCTCGTCGTAGACCCGACCCTCTGCGGTCGCTGTACGCCGAGTCCTGTGCACGACCTCGCTCCGGCACGTGATGCGCCCCTCCCTGACCGCCCCCAAGAAGTGCACGTTCGGTAAGATGCGTCTACCTACTCCATTAAGAGGTAGGGAAAGGAAAGGCGGTGGGTTTGCGCGCTTCCCGCCGCCTTTTATATGCCCGGCTTTTGGTTCAAAACAGCAAGTTCGACGTGTCGGTAGCAAAGCTCTTTTTGGTTCAGCCACCCCGCTTTGAACCAAAACGAAGCATAGTATTTAGATTTTGGTGCAAGGCCGGTGCAACCCGGATTTCTGCACCAAATGTCCTTCGGTAGTTTCCTCGAGAATGAGTTCGCTATCGGGCTGCACGCCGTCCTTCCTTGTAGTACACACTCCGCCGATCGGCCTCCACCAGCTGTCTAGACTCCCTTCGAATGCAGGGAGAAAACCTCATAAGGTCTCCCTCGGGGAGTAGTTTCGCGTAACATGACGCTCGCCTCGTGCGGAGAACTTACTGGGCGTGTAGCAGGAGCAACGCCCGGTCGCGAATCTGGTTTTTCGTCCGCTCATCCGCGACGGCTACGAGTGTGTTGGTAGCGGCTTCTTCGAACCGTTCTAGCCACTCCTTGCACTCAGCTTCCCATTGATTCATCGTATTGCTTACACACCAACCACCTGGGACCTAACTTTGGGTCCTCTGGTAGCCTAGATGGGGCCGGCAAACCGCGGCTGGCCAAGCATAGTAGAAGGGAGCGTTCGGTGAGCGACGATGTAGGGATTCTGAGCGAAGAGCAGCTGGACCATCTTGCGCAGTACTTTAACGAGGAGGTCACCTTCTCCAGGCACATAGGGGCGAAGGTCGAGGAGGTCGAGCCGGGACGCGCGGTCCTTCACATAGACGTCGAGGAGACACACCTTAACGGCAACGGGACGCTGCACGGCGGCGTCCACTCCGCGCTTATAGACAACGCGATGGGGCTCTCGGTCTCCTCCCTAGTAGGTGTTCGCACTGCGACGATGCAGATGAACGTGCACTTCTTGGGGGCGGTCAGGGAGGGGCGCATCACATGCCGGAGCGAGGTCGTGCACCGGACGCGGCGGACGGCGACCGCAGAGGGTCGGGTCTACGACGAGGAGGGAAACCTGCTCGCCATGGGGACAGGCTCCTTCCGTGTCTTCGAGAAGAAGGGCAACGCTATCGTTTGAGCCGCAAGCCCTCATAGCGGTTTTCAGAGTGGCTGGACCTTTTTTGGCGTACTCCTAAAGGGCAGCGGTGGGCCAGAGGCTTCGCTGTGTCTCACTATGCCTACAAGCTATTTCAAAGATGAACGTAGCTAGGAGGCGGCTGGTTTTAAGCTGAGCCGACACCTGCTCCCACTTGACGAAGTCTGCTGCTCGGAATAGGTCTGTAGTGACCGTACCGACTAAAAAACATGCCCCACCCTGCGCACCTTCACGGCTTTCAGTTCCGGATGCTGGAGAGGGTCGGCACCCCCGAGCAGGTCGCAAGCATGAGGGTGGACGAGAAGAGCAGGACGGCAACGGACCTGGGATGGAAGGGCACCGTGCTGGTCTGGCCCGGGGAGACCGTGAAGGTGTACATGGACTTCTCCCACGGGTTCGAGGGCGAGCAGCTGTACATGTTCCACTGCCACATCCTCGAGCACGAGGCAGGGATGATGCTCAAC
>JALZEL010000072.1 GCA_030862075.1 Actinomycetota bacterium
GACGGCGCGAAGGTCATCATCAGCGACACCGACCACTACTCGCCCATGAAAAGCGACGCGCTGTGGGCTTGGAAGTCGTTCCTCCGCGGCCACAACCCAATCCTATACGACCTCGGGATCGTCACCGGCGTGAACCCGCCCGACCCCTCCTCGGGCAGCCCCTCCTTCGCGTCCCTGGAACCGGCCCGCTACGCGATGGGCGACACGCGTCGCTTTGCCGAGCGGCTAAATCTCATCGCGATGGAGCCCCGAGGCGACCTCAGCTCGACCAGATACGTGCTCGCGAACCCCGGCGAGGAGTACCTAGTCCTCCAGCCAAGCGAAACGGCCAACCCGTTCACTGTGACGCTGGAGGCCTACACTTATTCGGCCCAGTGGTACAGCGTCGGCAGCCGCGAGACGAAGGGCGCCGGCAACGTGGTGGTGGAGAACCCAGGGAGCGTCAGTTTCACGGCCCCGTTCGCGGAGGCCGGCCCGGCGGTGCTGTACCTGAAGCGAGTCGGACGTTGACTGCGCCCCCAACCTTCGGCGACCGAAACCCGCTCCCAGACGACAGCCGCGAGCGAAAGCCGTCCTCGGGTCGAGCGCAAGGGGAGCGTAACATGTCGGCGACACCCACGGCACAGCGGTACGTCGAAGAGCTTGAGGCCTACAGTTCCGCGGAAGAAGCAGAGAAGTACCGGCGGCACTTCAAGACCGGCGAGGGCCAGTACGGCGAAGGGGATGAGTTTATTGGGGTGCGCATGGGGCAGGTCTTCGCGCTCGCCAAGGAGTTCATCGACATGCCGCCCGATGAGATCGAGAAGCTACTCGAGAGCCCCGTCCACGAGGCGAGGGCCGGCGCGATGAGCATCATGGACAAGCAGGCTCGCCGCAACAAGACGCCCGAAGGCCGCAGAAAGGAGCTGTTCGATCTCTATCTGAGGCGCACCGACAGGATCAACAACTGGGACCTGGTAGACCTTGGCGCCCCGTACGTGGTCGGGCGCTACCTCTTCGACAAGCCGCGCGATGTACTCTACGAGCTGGCGCGCTCCAGGAACGTGTGGGAACGCCGCACCGCCATCGTCGCCACCTCCTATTTCATCAGGCAGGGCGATCTGTCCGACACGTTCGAGATCGCAGAGATCTTACTCGACGATCCCCACGACCTGATCCATAAGGCCGCGGGAGGGTGGGTGCGCGAGGCCGGCAAGAAGGACCGCAAGAGACTGTTGGACTTTTTAGACCAGCATGCCGCGACGATGCCGCGTACCGCCCTACGTTACGCGATCGAACACCTCGACAAGGACGTACGGAACCACTATTTGAGCATGAAGGGTGGCAGCAGATAAACCATGACGGCGTGTAGGTCAGAGGTCTTGTCCATCGGAGCTCAGGCCATAGACACACGAAGAAGGGGCTGACCGATGGTTGGTCCCACGAGCCTGGAAGAGCAGGTGGATAGAGACTTCTCCCGCGCCCACCGCAAGGCACTGCTTCGGCGGATTGGGACTCGCTTGCGAACAGACGCCGCTTCGGATGGGCTGCTGTGCTTCGATGACGTCGGAAAGCTTCCCGGGGCATCTGCGTGCGTTTATCGAGGCATGAGGACTGTGCCAGTTGCTCAGATAGGCGGCAGCGTAGGTAGGTGTACTGAGTTCGACCGAGACTTTATGTCCACCAAGGCAAGCTCGGAAGAGAGGTGGAAGCGAATAGACCGGGTCTTCTGGAGGGTAGAGGAGCTACCTCCAGTGAGCCTCTACAAGATAGGGAGCTTCTACTTCGTCTTGGACGGACACTACCGTGTTTCTGTGGCCAGTTACCACGGCGTGAAGTGGATTGATGCCTATGTGACGGAGTTTGGTGCTGACGGGGCGGCAGGCTATGGAGTGAGCGAAGGGACAGAGAGAGAGTGCCTGATCGTATACGAGGGTCGCGGACACGGTGGTAGCCTGAGAGATCGACGCTTTGCCCGCGACGTGGTCTCGTTCCTAAGGTCTGAGCGGCCGGTGGCGGCATGAGGCAAGTCGAGGGTAACTCCGCTACGCGAAGACGGTCGCCAACGACATCAAAGCCGATGGCGGGTCGGCCGAGGGCGCGAGTCGGGTCGCTAGCAAGGAAAGAAGGACATGATGGACGAGCATGAGAGGACGATGATGACAAAGTACACCAGACGTGAAGAAGGGAGCATCTTTCGGATCGGCGCCGTAGCGGGCATCGTAGGCTCGCTCCTGGCCATGGTAGGAAACCTCCTCCACCCCGCCCCGCCGATCGGAGATCCGGAGGGCGTGGCCCAAACGATCGCCCAGAGCGAGAGATGGGTGCCCGTTCACCTCGTGATCGTGGTTGGGTTGATCCTCATGCTCGGCGCCCTGGTGGCCATCTCCCGCTCGATCGAGGGCGGAGTGCCTGGCGCCCTGGCCCAGTTGGGGTCTGTGGCCGCCGTGGCCGGCGTCACCGTGGGGT
>JALZEL010000092.1 GCA_030862075.1 Actinomycetota bacterium
GCCCATCGCGATGACCCACTTGGGCTCGGGCATCTGCTCGTAGAGGCGCGTCATCCGCTCGGCCATCTTGGTGGAGACGGTGCCGGAGACGATCATGACGTCCGACTGCCGTGGCGAGGCGGGGAAGAAACCGGCCCCGAAGCGGTCGAGGTCGTTGTGGGACATGCCGGTGGCCATCATCTCGATCGCGCAACACGCCAGGCCGAACTGCAGGGGCCAAAGGGAGTTCTTCCTGGCCCAGTTAAAGAGCTTGTCGGTGCTCGCCGTCATGATGTTCGGCTCGTTGAACTTCTGCATCACACCCATTCGAGTGCCCCCTTCTTCCAGGCGTAGACGAGCCCCACGCCCAGTATGAGTACGAAAATCACCATCTCCACGAAGCCGTACAGGCCGAGACCCCGGTAGATCACGGCCCACGGGAAAAGGAACGCCGCCTCGACGTCGAAGATCAGGAAAAGGAGCGCGAAGACGTAGTACCGAACCGGAAACGGGCGCCACGGGTCTGTGACCCTCGCCTCGCCGGTCTCGTAAACGCTGCGCTTCTCCCGTGAGCCCTTGCTACTGGATGCTATGAGCCGCGCCAAAACCAGCGTCGTCGCCACGAAACCTACGACCAGCAAGACGAACAAGCCCACGTACACATACAGCGTGCCGTAACCGATTTCCTGCGTTCCTTGCAACAGGGCTAGCGCCAAACCGGACCTTCCTTCAAACGAAACCACCCGAAATATACCCTCGTTAGACACGACTTTCAAGCAGCTACTAAGAGTAGCAAGCGCGCCTAGCGGCTCTTTGCGTTAACCCTTTCGTCGGCCTCGCTATTGGCGGCTAGGATCTGGACGAACTGTACGAGCATCTGCCGGTAGGTCTCTAAAGAAGAGCAGAGGATGAACTCGTTTGGGCCGTGGTGTCCACCGCCTATGGGACCGAACTCGACGCCGGGGACGCCAGCGCGCTGGAAGTAGACGATGTCGGACGCTCCATGCCGGCCGAGGCTCACCGGGTCGCCCAGGGAGTGCCTGGCTGCGACTTCGCGCAGTGCTTTTACGAACGGGTTTCTGCGCGAGACGTAGGTAGGTTCGTGAGAGAAGAGGACCTCCACCTCCGCGGGGAGCTCTACCGCACGTATCTGGCGCGTTATCTCCTTCGGGTCCTGCTCGGGCAGGTAGCGGATGTCCAGGTCGTAGGTCGCTCTGTCGGGCACGCGGTTTATCACGTCGCCGCCGATGATCCGGGCCAGGTTTATGCTCGGGTAGGGGAAGAGGTCGCTCCCCTCCTTGGCAAACGGCAGCTCTTGTATGAGCTTGTAGTGCTCGTAGGCCAGGAGCACCGCGTTCTTGCCCAGCCAGGGCCTCGAGCCGTGCGCGCTCTTGCCCCGCAGGTTGACCCGGAGGTCCAGAACCCCCTTCGCCTGGACGCCTACGTGGAAGTCCGTGGGCTCGCCCGTGATGAGGAAATCGCCCGTATGACCGTTCTGTATGAGGACCTCGGCCCCCTTGGGTCCGCCGTACTCCCTCTCTTCGTCCGGGACGATGAGGAGCTCCACCGTCGCGTCGCAGTTCATAGCGTGCAAGTCCTCGATGGCGTACATCATCGCGGCCAGGGCGCCCTTCATATCGTAGACGCCGCGGCCGTAGAGCTCGCCGTTTTGCTCGTAAGCCTCGAACTGCTCCTCCTCGCCGGGCACGACATCCGCGTGACCGTGAAGGAGGATCTTGGGACTCCCCGACCCTATCCGCACCACGAGAGAGGTCAACTCGCCGTGCGGTCCCGCGCCCTTGTACCCGACCGTATCTAGTCCCCGCGCCTCGAACCAGCTATTGATGAAGTCAATAGTAGACTCGGCCGCCCCTGGCGTGTAAGACCGGTAGCGGACGAGCCGCCGGGTGAGTGCCAGCACCTCGGTCTTGTTCGTCGCTATCGTCAGTTGTAAACTCCGTTTTGGCTACGAGTTACGGATATGCGTACATCCTATCAACCGTTCCGTTAACCGTCCCGCCAGCTCCCCTACGTTTCTGCAAAGCAACGCGACGCTCACGCCGAACGCCAAGGCGAGGAAGACGCTCAGCGCCGCTAGGCCCCTTAGCGACGAGGGACACATTACTACAATCGCGCTTGTTCGAACTTTGGCGGGGTTGCTCCCCGTCGCTCGTAGCGACACGCTATCGCTAGCGCTTGTCCGTAGGGCCGAGACGCCGACCAGCGCAGCGTGAATTCCCTATCTGAGCGCATGAAAACACCCCTCGGTGAGAGTCGACCTGTCAGAAACGGGCACTCCTTCTGTAGTACTAGTAGCCAGCGGGTTGAGTGGAGCCCGAACTAGAATTTCGGCTGCTAAAATCTTGTTGACAACGTTTTCTCGTTAGTTAGACTAATCTCTGAACAGCTTTAAGACGAGCGTCACTTTGGGGGTTAGCACAAGCGGATCAGTAGCGGCGCTTGGGAGAGGAGAAACGGCATTGGCTTGGGTTATAACCGAGGCGTGTATCGGCACGAAGCAGGCTGCCTGCGTGCAGGTGTGCCCGGTTGACTGCATCTACGATGCCGGCGACCATTACATCATCAACCCCGCAGAGTGCATCGACTGCGCCATGTGTGAGCCCGAGTGCCCGGTGGAGGCCATCTACCCCGACGACGAGGTCCCCGAGGA
>JALZEL010000096.1 GCA_030862075.1 Actinomycetota bacterium
TCGTGTATGCTAGCCAGTGCGACAACGCGTCCCCCGGCGGTCGCATCAAGAAGAGGATGGGGAGCAACACGAAGGGGTAGGCCAGCCCGTCGTTGAACCCGGACTCGGCGGAGATGGCGTGCCGCAAGCGCTCGGGCAGGTTCCGCTCCGCCACTTCCCCCGTGACTATAGAGCTCGCGACCACCGGATCCGTAGGGGTAACCACGGCCCCGACGAGCATCGCCCCAGGGAAGGAGAGGCCCAGTATCAGGTACGCCAGCAGGCCGCCCGAGAGCCACATCAGCGGCATCAGAAGCCCCAGCAGGACGGCCAGAGACCGCCAGTTGCGGCCAAAGTAGCCCACGGGTAGGCGCAAAGCCACCCCCGTGAGGGCGACCGCGAGGGTGAGGCGCGCGGCACCCTCCAGGATCGCCTCCCGGTCGCCGAAGTCGGCGAGGTCGAGCAGACCGGAGGCGGCGGGCCCGATCAAGACCCCCGCTAGTAACGCCAGGAGCGGCTCCGAGACGAGTACGGTGTCCTTGATGAGGTTCGTGAGCAGCCCGAGCACCACGAGCAGCCCACCCACGGCCGCCAGGGCTACGTTCAACTCGCTCAAGCCCGGCCCTCGCCTTTACCCTTCCGGGCGGTACGCCGCACGAACCACCACCGCCCCAGGGCCGAAGCGGCCGCTATGCCGGCCGCGATCAGGAGCGCCGAGAACCGGTGCTGCGAGAGCCAGACCACTACCGCGACAAACGCCAACGAAAGCCCGCCGGCCCCGACATATGGGGCTACCTTCAAGGTGGGTTTCTCGACGTCCCTGGCCCAGATTAAGTTCACGATCGCGAAGGCCGCGATTAAGCTCAGGCTGGCGAAGGCCACGAGAGAACCCGCCTGGATCTCTCGCTCTAGATCCCCCCGCAAAAGGTTCCGCACCGAGAAGCCGGCGTTTCTGAAGTCTATCCGGAGATCCCAAAGCGGTTTGCCTTCGCGCGTCAGTTGGTCTATCTGCCCTCCCGATTCGGTCTACGCGTCCCAGCAAGAGCTCCGGCGGGAAGTCCGAGAAGTCCTCGACTTCGGGCTCGAGGAGGAGCCCGTACTCCTCCCGCAGGTCCGTCGCAGAGCGCGACTCTATCATGCTGGGCAGCACCAGGTGAGAGGAGAGCCCCACCAAGACGAGGAGAATCGCTAAGACAAAGCTAGCACCATGAAGATCAAGCGCGACCCGTTTCACGCGGCCGGCAAGGCCCCAGCTACCGAAGCCGCCATGTTCGTTACCCTCTATCCTTGGCTCTCGGCCTGGGCGTCCGGGTTTACGGTCTCGGCCCGTTCGAGCTCCTGGAGGATCGCGCGTGCCTCGGCGTTTAGCTGTTCGATCTCCGGCAGATTCTCCTGCACGGCGTCGGCGAGCGCGTCGACGTCCCCGCTGTCGAAGGCCTGGATAACATTGTCGTAGGCAGCAAGCGCCTGCACGTATGTCGCGATGAGCGTCTCGTGGACGGGCTCCAGACCCTCGGGCGGTTCTACCTGCCGGAGGGATTCGAGGCCATCCTCGGCTGCTACCCGTGCCTCTTCGATCGACTCTTGCTCAACGCTTAGGGTAAGCGTCCCATCCTGCAACTCAACACTCGGGTCTATGAACTGAGACAGGTCGCGGGCAGTGTCCTCGGTTACGGGCCGCACGCTCTGTACGTAGTCTTCGACAGCTTCGCGCTCGAGGGTGGTCTCGGGGACGGAGATCTCCCCGTTCGGGCCTTCTATGGCGAACCCGCCGACGACCACCTCGTTGTTCGCGACCTCCGCGGATGTCTGCTCTTCCGCGGACGCAGCTCCGTCCTCCGACTCGCTGCCTTGCTCTTCGCCCCCGCCGGTGCAGTTCGCGAGGACCAGGATAAAGGCTCCTGCAGCGATCAACATCGTTATCTTCTTCATGCTTTTCCTCTCCTAAGAAGCAATGGTACTTGCCTACTCAACACGCCAAACTTCTGGCCGGGAAGGCTCGCCGAGCTTGCCGCCGACGAAGCCCCCGAAGAGGTTGACGAGGAAGAGGATCAGGCCCGCCAGTAAGGCGCCCCCGGCGAGGCCGAAGTTCGCGGGCGGCATAGCCACGCCCTCGACGAAGATCAAACCGAAGACGGCCAGGATGACGGCCAGGATCACGCCGAAGACCACCCCGAAGACGGCGGTCATAGCGCCGTTGAGGCCTCCCGAGTAACCGGCGAGCCTGGCAGCCACGTAACCTCCTATGAGGTACCCCAAAAATCCGGAGAGCACGGCGATGACGACGACTGCGGCCGTGAACTCCCCGCGTTCTACGGGCGGTTCGGACACGAGGCCGTACAAGACCCTTAAAATGGGGCTGATCACGGCTCCGGCAATAACCGCCACCGCCCAGCCCAACGCAACGCTTCCCCAACTGATCCCCTTGCGTCCGCTCCCGTTCATGTGTTCGTCTCCTTGAAAGTCGCCTTCTACTTAGGTGTCCGGTTCACGAGGCCCTACGCCCCCGCACCGCCGAGTCGTTTGCTTTCCCTCGACTTGAGCACCCGCTCCGCTCTTTCCTGCAGCTACGAATTTGGTCGCGGGAGATGCCCAGCTTCTTTGCGAGCCTCGAGAAGAAGTCCGTCGCGTGCCCGTCGAGGCCGTAGCGCCGTACCAGCACGTAGCACTCCCTCTCAGGGAGGCTTTCCACGGCTCTTCTGAGCTGCTCGATCTCTATCTCCCGCGCTACCGTGCCCGGTGCGTCGGAGGTCCGCACGTCCTCGGTAAAGTCGCCCACGGAACCACTTTCGATGCCGACCGGCCGCTCGAGGCTCATGGCGACCGGCAGGGAGCTGATCGCGAGACGGAGCTTCTCGACGCCCCAGCCGAGCCTCCGTGCGATCTCTCCCTCGTTGGGCTCGCGCCCGAGGTCGGCGGCAAGCTCGGCGCGAGCTCGCGCCAACTCGCGGCCCATCACCACCAGGTACGAGGGCACCCGGATCGCACGCCCCTTGTCCACCACCGCCCGCTGGACGGCCTGCCTTATCCACCAAGTCGCGTAGGTCGAGAAGCGGTAGCCCCTCTCCGGGTCGAACTTCTCGACGGCCTTTATAAGGCCTACGTTGCCTTCTTGGATGAGGTCCTCGAAGGGCAATCCCATCCCCCGGTACTTCTTCGCTACGCTGACGACCAGCTTCAGGTTCTCCTCGACGAGGGTGTTCTGTGCCCTGCGATCACCGTCCTGTGCCTGGCGGCTCAGCCGGATCTCCTGCCCGCGATCGAGGAGCTTCTCTCTGCCGATGCGGTTCAGGTAGTCTGGTAGCAGGTCCGGGATTCCAGATTCCCGCCCTGCGATGTCTCTTCTGTAAGCTTCGTGCATCGGTAACGCTATCCCTCCACCTCCTCAAGCTAAGGTCTCCCTTTCATCTCGCTCCGTCTACATTCTCGCGGGCGTCGTTTAACGGGCTATAAGCTACGGTTAGCGTTTGGTAAGGGTTCGGTTAACGAATGCGTTTTCGGAGGGCGGTTGGATCCGCTAAAATCCGCGTGTGAGTTTGAGGTTTCGCACATGGATGCCGGCAGCGACGATCCTGATCGTGGGGCTCTCGATCGCGTCGCTCCTGCTCTACGTGCTCCCCGCGGCCAAAACCCGGCTCTCGGGATACGCTGAGGATCGCGCAGTAGCCCAGGCGGTCACGGCGGCGAGGACAGCGATCCTGAATTGGGAGGATCCCAACCTGCGAAAGGAGTTGGGGCTTGTCGCCGACGCAGGCAATGGAGAGGTGCTAGTCGTCGACCAGCAGGGCCAGGTCGTGGCACGGGCCGGCGTGCACCTCCTACCCTCCTCGCCGCCCGAGGATCTCCTCCAACGAGCCGCCGAGGGAGAACGGATCAACGAAACGGTCGGAGAACAAAGGGTGGTGGCGGTCCCGCTCGTCCGCGAGGGTAGCATCGAGGGAGGGACCATCTTCGCCCCCGAGGACTCCGAGAATACCCTTTACCAACTCTTCCTGCGCAGCGGCGTGGAGGCAGCGGTGATAGCCTCGGTCCTCGGGGGCGGCCTCGCGCTCCTCCTGGCAGCCGTGCTGAGCCGGCGCGTTGAGCGGCTCACCCTGGGAGCCCGTTCTATAGAACAGGGAGATCTCCACTCTCGCATCGAACCCGGCTACGACGACGAGCTAGGTGAACTGGCCAAGACCTTCAACGCCATGGCCACTAGGCTCGAAGCTTCCTTTGCCCAGCTCGAAGAGAGGAAAGTCACCCTCGACACCATCCTAAACAACCTCACCGAAGGGGTGCTGGCGACCGACCTCTCGGGCAACAAGCTATTCGCAAACCGCTCCGCCCGCGTTATGTTGAGGCTCGGCGAGGGGCCACTTGAAGAGTTGCCGAGCCCCTTTAAAGACTTCGACCTGCCGGACGCGGTGGTCTGCTGCGCAGAAGAGCAAGAGTGCATCGAGGCCCGGCTGCAGGCCGGTGAGAACTTTCTGCAGGTCAGGCTGGAGTACATGCCCGCGTTCGACGACCACAAGGGCGGGGTGCTCGTGATGATCCAGGACCTCTCCGAGGGGCGGCGGCTTGAGGCGAACCAACAACGCTTCCTGGCCAACGCCGCCCACGAGCTGAAAACCCCGATCACCACTATCTTGGGTGCATCGGAGCTGCTCTTGTCTGACGGCGAAGACCCCGAGACCCGCCGCCGTTTCCTGAACCACATCCACTCCGAAGCTCGCCGCATGCAACGGCTCTCGGAGACCCTGCTCAAGCTGGCCCGGACGGGCGTGGACCTCCGGAACCCAGAGATCGAGGTCGTGGACTTGGATGGCATAGCGAGGGAGGACACCGAGCGGATGAAGCCGCTTGCGGAGAGCGCAGGGGTTGCCTTGCGTGTGGAGGGTCGAGGCGGGCACGTCCGAGCTGACCGCGAGTGGCTCGAGCAGGCACTCCTCGTCGTGATCGGCAACGCCGTTCAGCACTCGGAGCGCGGCGGAGAGGTCAGGCTGCGCGTTGAGGGCGGGACCGTGACCGCGGAGGACGATGGAGCGGGGATAAGCGAGACCGATCTGCCCTACGTCTTCGAGCGCTTCTACCAGGGAAAACGAAGCTCCGGCAGCTTCGGGCTGGGGTTGGCCATCTGCAAGGATCTCGTGGAGAGGATGGGTGGGTGCATCGCCCTGGAATCGGAAGAAGGCGTAGGTACCAAGGTCGAGATCGAGCTGCCGGAGGCGGGTGACTAGAAGAAGATGCCCAGGATACTTATAGTCGAGGACGACGCAGCCGTCAGGGACGTGGTGGAGCACGCCCTCTCGCGCGATGGGATGGCCACCTTGGCGGTCGGGGACGGGGAGGCGGCCTTGGAGCGCCTGAGGCAAGAGGCGGATCCCTTCGACCTCGTCGTTTTGGATGTGATGCTCCCGCGGATGGACGGCATCGAGGTGTGCCGCCAGATCCGGGCGGGCGACGCCGGGGAGGCGAGCAGTGACGTACCCATAGTAATGCTCACCGCCCGCGACGACGAGATGAACAGGGTGGTAGGCTTGGAGGTCGGCGCCGACGACTACGTCACGAAGCCTTTTTCCCCGCGCGAGCTGGTGAGCCGCGCGAGGGCGAACCTCCGTCGTCGCCGCCTGGACGCCCGGGCTGCCATCGCCGACCAAGAGCGGCAGAGGCTCGAGTTCCCGGGGTTGGAGCTCGACCTCAGCAGGCGGCAGGTCTTCGCCGGCGGCGAGGCCGTTGACCTCACCTTCAAGGAGTTCGAGGTCCTGGCGCTTTTGGCCTCCCACCCGGGGTGGGTGTACAGCCGGGAGCAGATCATGCAGCACATCTGGGGCGGGGAATTTTTTGGTGAGATGCGGGCAGCGGACGTCCACGTCCAGCACATCCGCAAGAAGATAGAGCCCGACCCCAAGAACCCCCGCTACCTCCAGACCGTCCGCGGCATAGGTTACCGCTTCGGGCAGCTTTGAGCCTCCTACGTCCCGACTACCGTTGGCAAGGGCGATCGCGCCGGAAGGCACGTTAGCTGCCCAAACTCGTAACTCGATAAGGAATCTATTACTGATTCTTTACCAAACGCTAACCGGCGCTTACAGAACGTTGAGAACACCGTACTAAATTCCCACTAAAGAGCACGGGAGCCAAGGGCGGGTTTTAATGGTACACGAAAAGCGAACATTTCGGGAACCGTCTTTAACTCACTACCTTCCGGGGGACGAGAGCGGGAAAACCTCGGGCACCTCAATTGCAAAGAGGCGATCTGGTAACGCGAAGATAGAGCGCGAAGCGGAGACGCCCGAGCTCTTGGCTAAGTACTTCAGGCATATAGGCCGGGGAGAGCTCCTCACGCACGAGGAGGAGATAGATCTCTCCAAGCGCGCCAAGCAGGGCAACAAGAGGGCCAGGAAGCGGCTTATAGAGAAGAACCTGAGGCTCGTCGTCAGCGTCGCCAAGAAGTACCGTGGGATGGGGTTGCCCTTCGAGGATCTCATCCAAGAAGCGAACGTGGGCCTCATAAAGGCCGTTGAGAAGTTCGATCCCGATAGGGGCTTCAGGTTCTCGACTTATGCTACGTGGTGGATAAGGCAGGCGGTGCAGAGGGCTGTAGCGGACAAGGGCAGGACCATAAGGGTCCCCGTGCACA
>JALZEL010000116.1 GCA_030862075.1 Actinomycetota bacterium
ATTGTGGTAGCGTCGAACCGGTCTTAAGGAACCCTGGGCGCACTCGTTCCTCTGGGGGACGAGTTCTCCGGGGTTGAGCAGCCTCACCTCGTCCCAGTCGAGGTTGGCGAAGACGTTCTGCGAGACACCGGTGACGCTCTGGCCGGTGACGAGCGCGAGGGTGAAGGTCGAGTCCACGAGCAGCCTGCCGAACTCGGTCTGTCTGGCATAGTGGTGGTCGAAGTGTATCGGCGTACCGTTTCTAAAACACAAAATCTTTGAGGCCTTCCACGTTCGGGTTTCAGGCTCGCTTAGTAGGTTTCGGTGAGGTCAAAAATCAAGCCGAGGACTTGGGAAAGAGGTTTGATGCGGAGCGCCTATTGGTAGTCGAGGTTATGGTCCCTGACGGCCCCTGGTCGAGCCAGCCTCCGCACAAGCATGATCAGGATAACCGAACGCACGAAACGTACTTGGAGGAGACTGGTCTTAACGTGTGGTTAATTAGAGACCCCACGTTAATTGTCTTCTTGATTTAGTCTGTACATAGCGTTGAGGCTTGCACGCCAAGTGAGAAGCTCTTCACGGCGCTCGTCAAGCTCTTCCTTGTCGCGTTCGTCCGCCAGGTTCTTTAGTTCGAGGGGATCCTCGGAAAGGTCGAAGAACTCGTCGGGCTGGTCGCCGTAGTGGTAGATGTACTTCTCGAAGCCCTTTATGCTCGCCATACACCTGTAGGGGTAGACGCAGCTGGACTTGATGGTGCGATCCTCGGGCAAGGGATGGAGCAGCGAATAGCCCGGGTACTCCCCGTTCTCTACCTCGTAGCCCAGCATCTCCAGCACGGTCGGCAGGACGTCGATCTGGCTCGATAGCCCCTCCACCCGCTCGCCGCCCTCGAACCACCCCGGGGCGTGGATGAGGAGCGGGACATGGAGGCCCTCCTCATAGGGGTTGTCGCCGTGCATGTAGCGCCCATGCTCATAGAAGCCTTCACCGTGGTCGCCATACAAGACAAAGATCGTGTCCTCGTAAAGCCCCAACCTCTGGTATTGATCGAAGATGTTCTGCAGAAAGTAGTCCAGCATGCGCAGGCAGTTATGGTAGCGGTCGAGCTCTTCATTCTGCGAGAAGTACTCGTACCCGTAACGGTTGGGGACGCACTCGTAGCTATAGTGCCCCGTACCCGTGAAGTATTGAGCCAGGAAAGATCTGTCGTACCCGTTCGTACTGAGCCACCTCTCGCTCGGCTCCAGCATGATATCCTCCTCGTAGCCGAAGGTGTTCGTTATCTGGTAGCCCTCCCTATTCATAGACTCGGCCGGGTAGAACTCCTCATAGCCGAAGTTTCTTACGACTCTCCCGAACTCATCCGTGTTATTGGACGTCGACTGGAAGAAGACGGTGCGGTAGCCCTGCTTCTTCAGCAGATGGGCCAAGCACGGGCCCGGGATACCGCCCGGCTCGAACTCCGGGCCCTCAAAGAGAACCGGCTCGATTCCGCAGTTGATCGCCGTACTCCCCTTGGAGGAGCGGGGGACGACCACGTGGGTCCGCTCGGCGAGGAGGCTCTTCTTCGCTAACTCATCCAGGAAGGGCATAGTCTGCAGCTCCTCGTTGTAGGGCGTCACCGACCGGGCGCGAACTGACTCTAGGTGTATCAGGACGACGTTGCGCTTCTCAGTACCTGGTCTCTGCAAGAGGCTGGCATCCGTGGGTATATGCCTAATGGCAGAGTTGGCATCCGGTTCACCTATCTCGACACTCGCATCCTCCATCCCCGCCACTTCGAGGGTTGCCCCCTCCTGGGTGCCCAGCTCCGCCTCACCTTCACTACCACTCCCGCCGCCACCACATCGGGCGAGCAACAGAAGTGTCATAAATAGTGTGGTGAAGATAACTAGCGTCTGCCTAATCATCCATCCTCTCCGCTGAGCCGCTAGCTTATCAGAGAGAGTAGGGGGAGGCACCGTTGCCTCTCTGTCTTATAGCGGTTTGCGGTAAAGTTAAACCGCATCGAGCAAAGAGCGTTGACGCTTACCTAGGTCTTCTCGGTGAGAATCGTGCAACTGCTCCGTTAGGTCTAGGTCAATAACAGTGCAAACCGCTGTAGCTCAGAATCTTCGCTTGAACCAGAATGCGGCGTTTAGGGGGAATTGTGGTGCAAAACCCTACCAAAGGTATGCGGAAGATAGGCACTTCGCGGGCCTTACAAGCCCGCAACCGGAGGCTATGAAACATATGCGATAAAAAAACGTATGCAATTAATAGACTTGTGTAAAAGGAGATAGCTTCGAGGTTCACACAAGCCCCTACCGACGGTCTCTAGGAGAGGAGGAGCTTTGAGAGCTAGTACAACAATCTTGCTTGGCTGGTCACTGCTCTCGGTCGCATTCGCAACCGGTGGCACCGGGAGCGCGGAGGCGAGCGAGGACGGTGAGGAAGATCAAGCCCGGCTAGAGATAAAAGGCAGCTCTGGGACCGAGTTCTCCGGCTCCTGTGCCGTCGGGGATGAAGAGCCCGAGGAGATCAGCGGGCAGGTTCCCCAAAGCTTCACCTTCAGTCTTGAAGGGAAGCCGCTCGACTGCAAGATCAGCTCAGAGGGCGATATACAGGTTGAGCTGACCGTCGGCGAGAACGTCCGCTCTGTACAGCGCTTCAGTGGAGGCACCTTAAACCTCACCTACGAAAACGGGAGTATCTCCTCCGTTGTCTCTTCATCGTCAGGGTCGAGTAGCCAAGTGAGCTCGTCCTCAAGTAGATGAGAGAAAACGACGAGAGGAGGAAGAGCCGGAAGAGGCTCGGGGCGTTCTGGGGGCGGGTGCTCTGCGCGGTAGGGATTGTTCTTGCGATCGTAGGAGCGTTCTTCGTGTCCATAGCGAGCGAGGGCATAGGGATCGCTCTGGGTGTGGCGGGTTATCTGCTGGGAGCGCGAACCCTCGGAGTCGCGACGGTCGTTCTGTGCGTGGCCGGCGCGTTAGCCGGCCTCTTCGTGGGGCCATATGCAATGCCTGGCTCTTACGACGAGTTGGTGAACGGGATCAAGGAGGTCATGCAGCTCGCTCGTGAGGCTTTTCAGACGGTTTCTTACAGCCTCCGTCACAAATATTGACCCCACTTGAGATGCAATAAGCTTGGTCTGCCTAGCTGATGGGAGCACCTTCACAGCTCCTCTTCGAAAAGACTAGCGATCTCTCCCATCGTCTACCGGTTCAATTTATGAAGATCCCTTTATGGGCCCCTTACGCTCGCTTAATACTGATTCGGAGGCGGCTAACAAACGCGGGGCAACCTTCTTGGGTGACGGACGAAACGCTACCGAGAAGGTGGTGAGCATCTGCAAGGACACCGCCGAGGATACCAAGAGTCGGCCAAGGAGGACGTCCGGCGCGAGGAAAGCGATGTTGAGAATCACGCGAGGCGAGGTGGAGGGTGAGAGCTCCACAAAGAGCAGGTCTCAAGAGCATTGCGAGAAGGAGGAGAAAAAGTGGATGGAGACAGAGTGGACAGAGGTAGAGAAGAGTACACGGCCGAGAGGGAAGCCGACGGCGGGCTAAGGAGGCCGGAACCGAACCTAGAAGAGGCGATTCCGGTGCGCGAGGACGAGCCCGATTCTCTAGTACAAAAACCGAGGTGCGCCTTGGGCGCGACAGGATTCGCTGGGGTCCCATCTGGGCCGGGCTGCTGATGGCGCTTGCCAGCATCCTACTGCTTAGCGTGCTGGCGCTGGCCATCGGGGCGCAAGCCGTGGAGTTGATAGGTGCCGCGGGAACGGTAGCCACGATCACCGGCTGGGCGACCGCGATTATAGGGCTTATCGCCTTCTTTGTGGGCGGTTGGGTGGCGGGTGCCACCTCGGCGGTTAGGGGCACCGTTGCTGGTCTGTTGAACGGCTTGCTGGTTTGGGCCTTGGGCATTGTGCTGATTTTGGTTTTCTCCGCGCTCGGGGTGGGTCAGCTCTTCGGGGCCTTGGGCAACCTGTTCTCGCAGTTCCGCGCGCTGGTTGTCATCACCGAGAGCAGCCCCGAGCTCGTCGGCCAGGTCGCGGACGCCATCGCCAGCGGGGCTTTCGCAGCCTTCCTCTCGATCCTGCTGCCCGCGATCGCGGCTGTGCTCGGCGGCTGGCTGGGGGCAAAAACGGCTCCTGGTGAAGGGGATCGATCCGCGGACGCCCAGACAGCTCGTCAGAGGTGATGCCTGGTAGCGAATTCGGTGCATTGTCGAGTAAGCGTCATATTAACTATAGGAGGTGTTTGGGTTTTGGCCGAGGAACGTTGATCCATCGGCGCCCCCAGTTAGTACAGGCCTTGGGCAAGCACCAGGCGCGAGAACCGATGGAAGGGAGAGACCGGTGGATCTGTTGTCGAAGAAGGAGCTGGAAGAGCTGTCCGGAAAACCCGAGGGGCCGTGCGCCTCGATCTTCCTGCCCACTCACCGGGCGGGGTCGGAGACGCGGCAGGACCCAATCCGGCTGAAGAACCTCCTCGTGCAGGCCAGGGAGAGGCTCGTCGCGAGAGGGCTGCGCACCGCGGAAGCCGATAGGATCCTAGAACCGGCGCAGGGGTTGCTGAAGAATGAGCTCTTCTGGCGTCACCAGGGTGACGGACTCGTCTTGTTCCTCTCCCCGGGCGCGTTCCGCTCCTACCGGTTGTCGCTCTACTTCGGGGAGCTCGTCGCTGTCAACGACCGCTACCACCTTAAACCCCTGTTGCCCCTCCTCACCGGCGACGGGCGCTTCTACGTCCTGGCCCTCAGCCAGAATGAGGTCAGGCTGCTCGGCGCCTCGCGTTACAGCGTCGACGAGGTCGAGCTCGGAGACGATGTGCCCAAGAGCCTCGCCGACGCTCTCAAGTTCGACGATCCGGAGAAGCAGCTGCAGTTGCACACGGGCGCGAGCGGAGGTGGCGGGGGCGGCCGGAGTGCCGTCTTCCACGGCCACGGGGCGGAAGAGGACTCCAAAGACGACATCCTGCGCTACTTCCGCAAGATCGACCGGGGCCTGAGGGACGTTCTGAAGGGTCAGGAAGCGCCGCTGGTCGTGGCGGGCGTGGACTACCTGCTCCCGATCTACCGGGAGGCGAATACCTACCCCGGGTTGATGGAGGAAGGCCCGACGGGCAACCCCGAGGAGCTGAGCGCGGAGGAGCTGCACGAACGGGCCTGGGAGATCGTGGGGCCTCGTTTCTCCGAAGCGCGACGGGAGGCCGCCGAACGCTACGCCGAATTCGCGGGGACCGGCAGGACCTCCACGGACCCGCGGGAGGTCGTCCTAGCCGCCTACTACGGGCGCGTCGACACCATCTTCGCCGCCTCCGAGGACGGCTCGGCCGTAACCGCAGCGGAGTTAGAGAGCCCCGACGCCGTGGCCGCCCGGGCTGAGGTCGGGCCATCTGAGGACTCGCTTATAGAGGCGGGTGGGGAGAACGAGTTCTGGATAGCAGGTCCGGAGGGCGTTGCGCTCTATGGGGGGCTTCCTCCAGCGCGCCTCGGGAACCTGCCCCTTGAACCCGGGACACTTGCCACGGCCGACGACCCACAGCGGGCCTACGTCGGCGAAACCTCATCCGGACGCGTAGTGGCCGTCGAACCTGAAGAGGCGGGCGAGCTCCGGACCGTAGCCGAAGTGGACCTGGCTGCCCCGGCAGAGTACCTGGATGTCGAGGAGGGACGTCTCTATGCCGTCACCCGCGACCAGCTAGTGGTGCTTGACTCTGGGACCCTGGAGACGTTGAAGACCGTGGAGCTTGGTCCTCTAGTAGCGCAGGAGGACCTCGAGCAGGCCGAGCCCGCCGGCCTGACCGTAGGGAAGGAGAACGTCTAAGTGACGCTCAAGGGCGAACCGTATGTTGTGCTGATAGAGAAGTCGTGATCGCAGCAGCTGGGAGTGGAGAAGAGTCGATGAAACACCCTACAAACAGACAGCGTGGCGCCGCGGCGGCCAAGTGGTTGTCGGTGTTAGTTCTAGCGTCGCTACTGTTGGCCGGCTGCGCGGGCGGAGAAACAGGGGCCCAAACCAAGAGCGCGGAGGAGAATGACGGGGGCAACGCTGCCTCCGCAGCCCAACCTTCCGAAGTGACTTCGGGCGACACCCGGACGGTGGAAGAGGTGGCCGCCGAACTCAGCCCTTCGGTGGTGCAGGTGAACGTGGAGGGCATCCAGAGAACCCCGCTCGGCCCCCAGGAGGGGCAAGGCCTAGGGAGCGGCGTGATTTATCGCGAGGACGGCTACATAATCACCAACAGCCACATAGTCCAGAACGCCACGGAGGTCAACGTAGCCTTCGCCGACGGGAGCGTGGAAGAGGGGGATGTGGTCGGGACCGACCCATACACCGAGATCGCTGTGATCAGGGTGGACCGCGACGATCTACCGGCAGCGGAGTTCGGCGATGGCGGGGAAGACCTCGTGCTCGGGGAGCTCGCGGTCGCGGTGGGGAGCCCGTCGGGGTTCCAGTCCACGGTGACGGCGGGCGTCGTAAGCGGCCTCAACCGCGAGGTGCCGGCCGAGTTCACCGGCGGCAGGCAGGAGTCCGCGCTGGTGGACCTGATCCAGACGGACGCGGCCATCTCGCCGGGTAGCTCCGGCGGAGCCTTGGCCAATGCCGATTCTGAGGTTATAGGCATAAACGTCGCCTACCTCCCGCCGGCGCAGACGGGCGCGGTCAACATAGGCTTCGCCATACCCTCGGAGACGGCGACCTCGGTTGCGGACCAGATCATCGAGGATGGCGAGGCGGTCCACCCGTACCTCGGCGTCTCGCCGACCAACCTCACCCCCGAAACCGCCCGGCGGTTCGGCATAGGAGTCGAATCGGGAGCCCTCGTCACAGAAGTAGACCCACGAGGCCCCGCGGCGCAGGCTGGCGTGGAGCCGAGCAGCGTGATCACCGCCGTCGCCGGCGAGACGGTGGAGAATACCGGAGATCTACTCTCCGCCCTGCGCGAATACAGTCCCGGCGACACGGTCGAGATGACCGTCGCTAGCGGCGGCGAGACAAGCGAGGTCACGGTGGAGCTCGGGGAGCGAGGTTAGCAGAGGTGAAGGAGGTGGAACGTGAGTAGTAATAACTTGAGTCTAGTGGTAGGTCTCGTAGTTGTAAGTATTTTGGTTGTGGCCATACTTTATCTGCTCTGAAGTACCGCGCCGAGAGTTGAACATAATCCAAGAGACACTGTTCACGGTACTGCAGGTAGTAGGCGCGCTGAAACGCCTCGGCTCTTCGGATCAAGCGTCGATTTGGTCGTCCTGGCCGTGATGCTACCGGTGATGGACGGCGTGAGCGTCTACCGCGAGATCTGGTAGAGCGACATGAAGAGCGACATACCGTTTATCATGCTCACTGCTCCTGACGACGAGACGAGCGCCTTGATTGGCCTCGAGGTCGGAGCCGATGACTCACGATGAAGACGGGTGCACCGCAAAGACGGATAGCGTTACTGGGTAGCGAGGCGGGCAGCAGCTTTTGGACTTCCTCATTAGAATATTCGAACTCCTGAGCAACGCCACAGACTGGTTGGTCTCCTGGTCGGACTCGCCCTACGCACTGCTGATCCTCTTCGCCGTCTCCCTGTTCGACTCCGGCGCGCTCTTTTTCCCTCCAGAGCCACTATTGCTCGCCATGTCTACAGCCCAACCTAGCCTGGCTCCCCTTTACGCTGCCGTAGCCACCGCAGCCTCAGTGCTGGGCGCTACTGTACCTTTCACTGTTGGCAGGCTCGGGGGACGCCCCCTGGCCGAACGCTTCGTGCAGGGCGAAATGATCAAGGCCGCAGAGGACTTCTTCAAGGACCACGGCGCCCCGACGACCTTTGTTGCCGCCTTCGCCCCGCTGCCCTACCCGGTCTTCGCGCTAGCTGCCGGTGTTGTGCACTTAGGCTACCCGGTCTTCTTTGTGTCCTCGCTAGCTGGTCGAGGAGCACGTTTTTTTGGGATGGGGCTCTTGATCTACTTCTTCGCTCCGGCCCTGCAGGGCTTGCTGGAGGATTACCTGGGGTGGGCGACCCTCGCCCTGAGCATCTTGTTGGTACTCGTCTACGCCCTAACCAGGTACTCTGGCAGCCGCTTGGAGACGAGGGGCAAGGATAAGAAAAGATAACCCCTCGTGCGAAGACGGAGTTGCCCGTGGTGCTAGTCGAAGGCCAGAAAGGTAAATGATGTCAGGTAAAGGATCATGATGAGGAGGCTTTCGAAGCCGATGTTGGCCACCCCATACTTCTCACGGCGCAGCAGCCCTAGCAGCAGGAGACCGGTGAGCAAGACGGTCAAGGAGATCAGGTACACCTGATGCTCAGAGATGGCGTGGTAGATCGAGCCTTCTCGGTAGGCGACGTCGGAGAAGGCCACAAAGATGGTGTCGAAGGCGTTGTCGGCGATGATCCCACCCACCGCCAGGCTCAGTGCCCCCCTTCGCATCGCGGCCACAGAGGTAACGAGTTCCGGCAGCGAGGTTACAACCGCGGTGAACACACCCCCTACCAGCGTTACGGTGAGGCCAGTCTGCTCGGCTATGTTGACCCCTGCACGAGCAACGACCCAGCCTGCGGCTCCTATCAGGGGAGCGTAAAGCGCGAAGCGCACCTACAGCAACCTCGTGCCCACGTCATCGAAATCGCCGTGCTCCGACTCCTCTTGTTCTTCTTCGATCTGCGTCTCGGAGGTTCGTGTAGCTTGCCATATGGGCTGGGTCTGGGCTTTGGAGATCATCCGCAGGCCTAACAGGTACGCGCCAAGCAACAGCGGGGTCGCCGGGTGCACGCCCCAGAAGCTGATCTCCGGTCCGGCAAAGGCCATGAGCGGTATCGCGAGCAGGGTGATGAGCAGGGCACCTTGCGCTAGGTTGGTGGGAGAGGCGGCGGCATGCTCTAGGTTAGCCCGAGTGTAGAATGCGTCAGCCACGGCGAGGACGAAGGTCTGCGCGGCGATGCCGCCGACGGCGTTGCTTACCGCTAGCTCCGCGCTGCTGCCCGCCGCGACTGTTACCGGGGTGACAATCCCCGAGAGGGATGTGCTAGCCCCCAGAAGCACCGCGCCGACCAACGTCTCGCCGAGGCCCATGCGCTCTGCAAGGGCGTCTGCTACACCAGTCAGTCGCGTGCCTACCACGCCGATCACCGCGGCCGCCGCCAAGAACAGGACGGCGGCTAACGTCAGCGAGGCGTCGCCGGGACCAGGCAATCGGGTACTTTGGCAGGAGGCGCGTCGGTTGGTATTCGGACATGTCCACAAGCGTAACGTATACAAGCAAGCGCACCATCTATGCGGAGGTAGCCCCGGCAGGCTTAGGGACGCGACCGGGGACGAGCGGGAGAAAGAAGATCGTGCCATACAGTGCGGAACGTGCCGGCAGGGCTACGACCCTTGCCGGAGCTTGGTACCCTTGTTCAGCGAGCTGCCTAGAAGAAATCGTCCGAAAGTATCGCCAAAGCTTCGAACAACTGAAGCCCTTCGAGGCGATAAAGTGGGGCAAGGAAGCTCTACTCGCTATCGTTGGCTAGCGACTTCACATACCGAACCTCGCTCCTGTACTGAGCAGAGGCAGGACAGAAAGTGATAGATGGCAAGAGTAGCAATCGTGGTCCTCTCGGATACGGGAGTTACAGGGGCTCGGGTCGAGTAGATAACCGCGTGATCCCCGCGATCAACGTTCAAGCGAGTCGGCGATCAAACTACTGTCATTGTTGAGGGATCTGAGACTAGATGATCAGTCTGTGCTCAACTACCATTGCAGCTTAGCGGCACTTACGGACGCTTTACGAGGCCTTAACAGCTCTTTAACCGCAGCAATCTACACTGGGACTAAAGGGTCAATTTCGGAAATTAGAATAGGTGATAAGTGACAAGTGGGTAGCTGGACTAGCAGAAGTGGACTAGCAGAAGATGTAGGAGACCCGCTTAAGGCGCCTCACGCAGCGTGGAACGCTCTTATTGCAAGTGCAGGAGTAGAGACGGTATGAATTTAGACTTGATGTTTACGCTAGAGTTATTATTGGTGGTGGTCCTGCTGGTCGGTTTAGCGAGTGGCGCCATCTACCTCTGGGTCATGAGCCGAAAGCAAGGCGAAGAGGCGCCGAACCGCGAGGAGGCGCTTGGGACGCACGCTAGCCTGGATGTTGACGCACTATCATGGGAGTTTTTCAAGAGACTGAGTCTCGAGACGGGCGAGGAGATGAGAGCGCGGCTGTACTCCATAGCGGAGTATGAAAACCAGTTCGGCGGCGACTTTGGCACCTCGGGAGCCGGTAGATTTGTGGCCGCACTCAAAGCCTACAGCTGGTTAGACGACGAGTGGTATGAGTACTCCCCAGAAAAAGCGGCGGACGTACTGGACCTGGCCCGGGAAGATTACCAGGTGGATGAGGAGCACAAGGCGCTCTTGCTCAAGAGGCTTCCACCGGGAATTCCGGTGCCAGTTAGGGACGTGCTTTAAGAGCCACCTTCACCCTATAGCTCGTGCTCTACTTCGGAGGATGAAATGGGCGGATCGTTCAAGATAGGACAAACTTTCGGCATAGACGTAAAGGTCCACTGGACCTTCTTTTTGCTCTTGGCGTTCTTTGCCTTCATCGGATACCAAGATGGGGGAGGGCTGGTGGGAGCACTGGTCACTATCGCCTTTATAGTGATGCTCTTTATCTCCGTGCTGCTGCACGAGTTCGGCCACTCTCTGGTGGCCCAGCGCCTCGGGATCGAGATCCGCGACATAACGCTTTTGCCAATAGGAGGTGTCTCCAACATGCGTACCCCTCCGGAGAACCCCTCCGAGGAGGTCAAGATAACTCTCGCGGGTCCCTTAGTGAACGTGGTGCTCGCCCCCATCTTCTTCGGCGTGGGGTTCGCGCTCGGAGCCGACCCTGCAAACCTCGCTAACCCCTTCGTTGGAGGATTCAGCTCGGTAGGGCAGTTCTTCGTCTACTTGGGCATGATCAACGTCGTTCTTGCGATCTTCAACCTGTTGCCCGCCTTCCCGATGGACGGCGGGAGGGTCTTGAGGGGCTTGCTCGCGACCCGCGTGGGACGGGTTAGGGCGACCGAGATCGCTTCTGTGGTCGGGCAAGTCTTCGCCGTCGCCTTCTTCTTCTTTGGACTGCTCTCGGGGAACATCATCTTGGCCCTCATAGCCGTCTTCATCTTCTTTGGGGCCCAGGGCGAGGCGCAGTTGGTGCGCCAGAGGGAGCAGGCGCGAGGCTTAAGCGTCTCAGACGTGATGGGGACTAAGCCCCGCACTGAGACCATAGCCCCTTACCATAACCTTGGGCAGGTCCTAGACACGGTAATTCACGGCTACCAGACCGACTTCCCCGTCGTCGAAGAGGAGGATGGGAGGTTGGTGGGCATGCTCACCCGCAAGGAGGTCTTCTCTGCCGCCCGCTCGCCACATGACATAAGCAGTGTCAGGGACCTCATGAGGACCGAGTTCCCGACGATCTTGCCCGAGGCGGACCTCTTCGGAGAGGGTAACCGCATCCTGCAAGAGAGCGACCTGCACGCCATCCCAGTGGTGAAAGACGGCGAGCTGGTCGGCATGCTCACCGTCGAGGATGTCGGCCAGGCCAACTTACTGCAGAGCTTTCGCGGGAGGCAGAGATGAGTAGCGGTAACGGCACTAACTCAAACCGAACTCTTGCACTTGCGGAAGCCCTCGCCAGCCATCCGGCTCGTGGGGCGTACCGACGACATTCTTTCTTTCGGAGGAGCGGGCGGGGAGACTGTAAGGCTTTGCCTTTAGCTGTAGGCATGGTGGTCGAGGAGACGGCGGGGGTGAGACGCTTTCAGGCGATAAAGACCGCGCCGGCTATCCTGAGCGTAAGAACTAGGCCTCGGCTGGTAGACCAGGCGAGAGGACAGGATCTGTTCGTGCCTCATCCTCTCGGCAAACTACTCTAAAAGGGGATTGAGATGCAAGCTTCGAACGCCCTGCTACAGGCGTTGCTCATCATCCTTTTCGTAGGCGGTTTGTCGCTCCTAGCCCAGTGGGGCAGGAAAAACCGAGGCGCCGAGATCGGCCTGATCGTCATCCTCCTCTTCTTCTCTTTTCTAGTGCTGACG
>JALZEL010000131.1 GCA_030862075.1 Actinomycetota bacterium
GGGACCCGTCGCCGCGCGAGATCGACCAGCTCCTCGCGACCGGCGAGCAGCAGTCGGTGGCGCTCCTGGCGATGGCGCTGCACGACCGCGGGGTCGCCGCGACCTCGCTCTCGGGATCGCAGGCGGGGATGAAGACGACGGGGCGCTACGGGTCCGGCCTGATCTCCGAGATACAGCCTGAGAGGATGCGCAGCCTCCTCGCCGAGGGCCAGGTCGTCATCGTCGCCGGCTTTCAGGGGATGAACGCCTTGGGCGACGTGATGACCCTGGGACGTGGTGGCTCGGACACCACAGCCGTGGCCCTGGCGGCGGCTTTAAGAGCGGACCGGTGCGAGATCTACACGGACGTCGAGGGCATCTACACCGCCGATCCGAGGATCGTGCCCGAAGCGCGGCGCATACCCGAGATCTCGCCGTCCGAGATGGCGGAGATGGCGTGGCGGGGGGCGAAGGTTATGCACCCGCGAGCGGTCGAGCTCGGGGACCTGTACGGCGTCGAGATCCACGTCCGCTCCTCTTTCGACGAGATGGGTGGCACGATCATCAGGGAGGACAAAGACTTGGAGCGCTTGGAGACCCGCGAAACCCTGGCCGGTATCGTCCACGACCTCGACGTCTCGCGCGTGGCCCTGACCGGCATCCGCACCGGCCCCGGCACGATGAGCCGCATCTTCACCCCCTTGGCCGAGGCCGACATCTCCGTGGACGTCATCGTCGAGAGCGGCACGAGGGAAGGAACCGCGGATGTGGCCTTCACGGTCGGCCGCGCCGACTTCGCCAAGGCGCGCTCGGTAGCGGACGAGGTCGCGGCTTTTTTGGGCGGCTCGGTCGAGGGGGAAGAAAACCTTGGCAAGGTGAGCGTCGTGGGGACGGGGATGCTCAACCGGCCCGGCTACGCTGCGAAGATGTTCAGCTCTTTGGGGAAAGCGGACATCCCGATCCGGATGGTCTCGACCTCGGAGATTCAAGTAACGTGTGTTATACAAGCGGAGAAGGTGGAGGAGGCGGTCCGGCGCCTCCACGAGGACTTTGAATTGGAGGAGAGAGATGTTTAACGGCGCGTTCACGGCCCTCGTTACCCCGTTCAGGAACGGCGAGGTAGACGTCGAGGCTTTGGAGGGCCTAGTCGAGTTCCAGATAGCCCAGGGCATACACGGCCTCGTCCCCTGTGGCACCACCGGCGAGTCTCCCACCCTCAGCGAGGAGGAGGACCGGCTCGTCATCGAGACCGTCGTGCGCGTGACTAACGGACGGGTCTCGGTCGTGGCGGGCACCGGCTCGAACAACACCGCGAGCGCCATCAAGTACACGAAGATGGCCGAGGAGGTGGGCGCGGACGGCTCACTGCAGGTCGCTCCGTACTACAACAAGCCGACCCAGGAGGGCCTCTTCAGGCATTTTGCGGCGATAGCCGAGAGCACCTCGCTCCCCCTCGTCCTTTATAACATCCCCGGAAGGACGAGCGTAACCATAGCCTCCGAGACCATAGCACAACTCGCGGAGATCCCGAACATAGTCGGCATCAAGGACTCGACCCTCTCGATGAACATGGTGAGCGACATAAGGCGCCTGTGCGGCGAAGACTTCGACATCCTCTCTGGAGACGACCCGATGACGTTGCCTTTGATGGCCTTAGGGGGGGTAGGAGTGATCTCCGTCGCCTCCAACGTCGCCCCCGGTGCCGTCTCGGACCTGGTGAACGCCATGAATTCCGGCGACCTCGCGCGGGGCCGTGAGCTCCACTACCGGCTCCTCCCGCTTATCAGGGCGCTCTCCGTCGAGACCAACCCCATTCCCGTGAAGGCCGCCGCCTCCCTCCTCGGGCTCTGCTCCGACGAGCTGCGCCTCCCCCTCGTCCCCATGAGCGGCGAGAACTTGCGGCGCCTGCAGGAGGTAATGGAGGGTACGGCACAACTCCTCCCCACCCCCGAAGAGGTGCTTTGACCCGGCTAGCCATCGTCGGCGCGGCGGGCCGCATGGGCCGTGAGCTCTGCCGCACCGCTTTGGAAGCTGACGGCATCGAACTCGCCGGTGGGACCGAAGAGCCCGGGAGCCCCGCTCTGGGCGCCGACCTCGGCGAGCTCTGCGGCGCTGGAAAGCTGGGCATCGCCGCGACCGAAAACCCGCCCGAAGAGGCCGAGGTCCTCATCGAGTTCACCACCCCCGAAGCTACTGTCGAGCACCTTTCCTACGGCAAGCCGCACGTCATCGGAACCACGGGCCTCAGTCCTGAGCAACGCGCGAAGGTCGAAGAAGCGGCAAAGAGCGTACCCATCGTCCTGGCCCCGAACATGAGCGTCGGCGTCAACCTGCTGCGCGAAGTGGTCCGGGAGCTCTCCGAGAAGCTCGTCGGCTACGACGTAGAGGTGGTCGAGGCGCACCACAGAAACAAAAAGGACGCGCCTTCAGGGACGGCGCTCTTGCTCGCGTGGGCTGCAGCCGAGGGCCGGGAACAGAACCTCGACGAGGTCGCCGTCTACGGGCGGGAAGGGGTTTCGCCGCGCAAGGAAGGTGAGATCGGCATCCACGCTCTACGCGGTGGGGCGGTCGTCGGGGAACACCACCTGATCTTCTACTCCGAAGGTGAAGAGGTCGAGGTAATCCACCGCGCCCTCTCGCGGCGCACCTTCGCTGATGGGGCCTTGAGAGCCGCGAGGTTCGTGGCAGGGGCGAAGACCGGCCTCTTCTCTATGGGGGACGTGCTAGAAGGCTAGCCTCCACGACGTCGAACCCGTCCTCTGGGTCCGCCGACGCCTACTGTAAACTACGGGACTACTCATAGAGACCGAGGAATTGGAGCTATGGAGAACGAGGACGCCGGTTTGTTGCAAAGCAGGCCTTTAGGGAACACCGGGCTGTCTATCACGCCGCTGTGCGCCGGGGGCGCCCCTTTAGGGGACATGCCAGAGACGTTCGATTTCTCGGTCCCCGAAGAACGTGCTCGCGAGACGCTGCGGGCGATCTTCGAGAGCCCGATAAACTTCCTGGATACCTCCGCCTCCTACGGCGATGGGGAGGGTGAGCGGCGTATAGGCGAGGTGCTCGACGAGATCGGAGGGGCGCCGCCCGGGTTCGTGATCGCCACGAAGGCCGACCGCCACCTCTCGACCGGCGACTTCAGCGGGGAGCAGATGCGCCGTTCCGTCGAACGTAGTTTGCGCCTGCTGGGGATGGACCGTCTCCCCTTGGTCTACTTGCACGATCCGGAGCACGCGCCTTACGAAGAGTTGATGGCCTCGGGCGGCGCCGTAGAGGTGCTCGTGGGCCTAAAGGTGGAGGGGATCATCGAGCACCTCGGCATCGCGGGCGGGCCGGTAGATCTAGAGATCCGGTACGTTGAGACCAGCCTGTTCGAGGCGGTGATCACCCACAACCGCTACACCCTTATCAACCGCACCGCCGAACCTCTCCTCGATAGGGCTACCGACCTCGGAGTGCCCGTCCTCAACGCCGCCCCCTACGGCGGTGGCATCCTCGCCAAAGGCCCGGAAGCCTACGCCCGCTACGCCTACCAGGATGCCCCCCGCGACCTGATTGAGACGGTCCGCAAGATGTCCGAGGTCTGCCGGGAGTACGGCATACCCCTGGTAGCCGCTGCCCTGCAGTTCTCCATGAGGGATCCCCGCATAACCTCGACCATAGTCGGCCTGAGCCGCCCGGAGCGGGTCGGACAGACGCTCGATTTGGCTGCTTATCACGTACCGGACGAGCTGTGGCCCCGCCTCGACGCCCTCGTTCCGGAAGAACAGCGCGACCCTGAAGAGTCGCGGTGGTGAACGTCTCGATCAACAACCAGCGGCTCCCGGTAGTGTCAAATCACTCCGGGCCGTTCTGTTAGGCGCACATCTCCAGTCGCTAAAGCCGTCGATGGAGAAGTTGAAACCCACGTCGAAAAGCTTCTCGGCATACAACCCTCTTAAAAAGTATTGCGAGCACCCCAGCCATCCGATAGGTCCTCAAAGGGAGTAATCCGTGCGCGTTGCGAGTGGAGAAATTCTTGAGAGAATCTGTAGAAGCCGACAGAAGGGCCAGCTAAAAGCAGCCCTACTATCACTCGTCTTCGAGTGCATAGGTCTCCCAGAGACCAGTACCGGTCGTTGGTGAAGCGGGGTCGACTGCGCCCGCGAAGTTGCGGGGGACGTTACGCGCTAAACTGGCGCGTAACGTCGCGAGAAAGAGGCAAAGATGGCCGACGCAGGAACGTCCGCTCCCGCAATCCCGATCATCCCTCGAGAGGTACTCTTCGGCAACCCGAAGAAGGCCCAGCCACGCCTCTCCCCGGACGGCAACCGGGTCGCCTACCTCGCCCCGGTGGACGGCGTCCTGAACGTATGGGTCGGGCCGGTGGACGCTCCCGTGGGAGGCGAGGATTACCGGCCGGTCACAACAGACCGCAAACGCGGCATCCGCATCTACTTCTGGGCCGAGGACAACGAGCACATCGTCTACCTGCAGGATGTCGGTGGGGACGAGGACTGGCGCGTCCACGCCACCGATCCGAGGACGCAAGAGACGCGGGATCTCACACCCTTCGAGGAGGTCCAGGCGCAGCTTTTGGCGAAGAATAAGCGCTTTCCGGACACGCTCCTCGTTGGCCTGAACAAAGAGAACCCCGAGGTCCACGATGTCTACCGCCTCTCCATATCGAGCGGCGAACTTGAGCTCGTCGCCAAGAACCCCGGCAACGTCGCATCTTGGGTCGCGGATAGGGACTTTGAGGTGCGCGGCGCTTTGGCCGCCACCCCCGAGGGCGGCTTCGACCTCCTTTTCCGGGGCACGGAAGATGCCGACTGGCGCACGCTCGTGAGCTGGGGACCGGAGGACGCCCTGAACAGCGGACCGGTGGGTTTCTCCAGGGACGGCGAGAGGATACACCTCCTCGACTCGCGGGACGCCAACACCGCCCGGCTGGTCGCGCTCGACCCGAAGAGCGGCGCGCTTGCTGTGCTCGCCGAAGACGAGCGCTACGATGTAGGCGGGGTGCTTGTACACCCCGACACCTACGAGGTTCAGGCGGTGGCGATCGAGAAAGCCCGCGCCGAGTGGACCGTCTTGGACGAGAGCATCAGAGAGGACTTCGAGGCCATAGAGAGACTAAACCGGGGTGACTTCGCCGTCGCGAGCCGCGACCGGGCCGACGAGAGGTGGCTCGTCGCCTTCACGAGAGACGATGGCGGCGCTTCTTACTACTCCTACGACCGCGCGAAAAGAGAGGGCGCCCACCTCTTCGACGCGCGGCCGGACCTCGCAGGGTACACCCTCGCGCGCATGGAGCCTATCTCTTTCACCGCCCGCGACGGCCTCACGATAGAGGGCTACCTCACGCTGCCCCCGGGCGCCGGAAGCGAGGGCCTGCCGATGGTGCTGAACGTGCACGGGGGCCCGTGGGCACGGGACGGGTGGGGGTACGACCCGGAGGCGCAGTGGCTGGCGAACCGGGGGTACGCCTGCCTGCAGGTCAACTACCGGGGCTCGACCGGCTACGGCAAGGCGTTCTTGAACGCCGGTAACAAGGAGTGGGGCGCCAGGATGCACGACGACCTCGTGGACGCGGTGCGTTGGGCTGTAGACATGGGGGTCGCAGACCCCGAACGGGCCGCGATCTATGGTGGCTCCTACGGCGGGTACGCAGCGCTCGTCGGGGCGACGCTCACGCCGGAACTTTTCAGGTGCGCGGTGGACGTGGTGGGACCGAGCAGCCTCATCACGCTGATAAAGAGCATCCCGCCGTACTGGTCCACGTTCCTCGCCACCTTCCACAAGCGGGTCGGCAACCCGGACATCGAAGAAGAGTTTCTGAAGTCGCGTTCGCCTCTGTTCTTCGTCGACAGGATCAAGATTCCCATACTCATAGCCCAAGGGGCGAATGACCCGCGCGTCAAACAGGCCGAATCCGAGCAGATAGTCGCCGCGATGGAGGAGAAGGGCATAGACTACGAGTACCTCCTCTTTGAGGACGAGGGCCATGGCTTCGCGAGGCCGGAGAACCGCCTCAAGTTCTACGCGACGGCCGAACGTTTTCTCGCCAAGTACCTCGGTGGGCGCACCGAGGACGACGGGACCCACCAGGGCTAAGCTCAGCGGTTCTGGCTACAGCTCCGCGAGCAGGAACGAGATCAAGAAACCCGCGGACGTGGCGAAGGCGACCAGCTTGCCGCCCTCCCGGTAAGCGTCGGGCATGAGGGTGTCGGCGAGGGAAGCGAGCACGGCACCGCCCGCGAAGGCCAGGAGGATGGAGAGCGGCTCGTAGCTTACGGTCGAAAGGGCGGCGTTGCCGATCACCACGGCAGCGGTGAGGACTACCGCGGTAATCGTCCAGACGAGGACGACGAAGCCTCTTGTGCGACCCTGGTCTCGCATCCCCACGGCCCCGCCAAAAGCCTCGGGCAGGTTAGAGGCAAAGATGGCGACGAGAAGTGCTAAGCCCCCGTCTCCGAGGTTTGCAGGAGGGAGACGCCCAAAGCTATGTTCTCGGGGATGCCGTCGAGTGTCACGGCGGCCATGATGGCGAACCCCGAGACATTGCTCCCGACTTCACTTGCGTAACGATCGAGCAGCTCGTCCGCCGCCACGAAGGTCGCCGCGCCAGCCAGGAGCCCGATCCCGGAGAGCAACACGCCGCCGGTCCTGAACGACTCCTCAAACAGATCGAAGGCGAGCGCGGTAATGAGCGAGCCGCTGGCGAAGGCTAGCATCACAGCAACCAGCCGTCGAGGCGGCCTCCGGTACGCTCCAATGACGCCCCCTATCACCAGGGCGCTGGACGCGATCAGGCCGAAGAGAAGGGCGTTCAGCACCGAGGCGTCAAGGAGGCGTC
>JALZEL010000394.1 GCA_030862075.1 Actinomycetota bacterium
CCGATCGCCATCTCTTTGTCCACGGCCTTGCACATGTCGTACAGGGTCAGAGCCGCGACGCTCACGGCGGTCAGGGCCTCCATCTCGACGCCGGTGCGGTCGATGGCGCAGGCCACCGCGACGATCTCGACCTCCTCGTCCTTGACCACGAACTCCAGGTCCACGGAGGTGAGGTTCAACCCGTGGCACAAGGGTATCAGATCCGGGGTCCGTTTGGCGGCTATGACGCCGGCTATCCGGGCGGTGTTCAGTGCGTCACCCTTGGGCAACGCCTTTTGGCGGAGCAGCCCCACGGTTTCGGGGGACATGCGCACGCGGCCCTCGGCGGTGGCGGTACGCCGGACCACCGTCTTCTGCCCGACGTCCACCATCCGCGCCGCGCCCTCATGGTCCAGGTGCGAAAACTCCATCATTTTTCGAACCTCCGGTTTGAGCTATCAGGTATCGGCCACCGGACATCAGGATTTGATCTGTGGACGCCGCCGCCGCGGAAAGTAGCCAAGCTGCTCGTGTTATTCCGTGCGCCGACTTCCGCTCCCCGCGACACTGACGACCGATATATAAGAACAGCGGAATGTGGGGGAATCGAACCGCCACGGACGCATCGCGCCCGCAAACCGGTTTTGAAGACCGGCCGGGCCACCAGGCCCACACATTCCAAAGGTCTTTCGCCGCGCCGATTTTAATACATCGCCTAACGGTAGCGGCGGGTGAGGACGCGGGTGTCGCCTACACGGCGGGTGACGCCTATCTCGTCGGAGTACTCGAGCCAGACCTGAGCATACTTGCGGCTCGTCCCGAGGCGGTCGCGGAAACCGCCAAGAGTTATCTCACCCTCTTCCCGGCACGCGGTCTTTATCTCCTGCAAGACCGCCTCTGCCGTCCCTGCGGCCGCGAAGAGCCTGGTGTCGAGCCGCACGATCCGGCCACGCTTGAGGAGCAGGCGGGCGGCCGCGGTCACCTCCATCGTGGGCGGCTCCGCCCCGGCCTGCTGCAAATTCTCCAGCAGCTCTCCGGCTTCCTTCTCTATCTCCGGCGGCACTTCGTCGGCATCCGGCAAGCTTACGCCGGTCTCAACGACCCGAACCTGCGGCTCTTCCCCTTCGGCCAACGCCGCGAGCAGGGTGTTCGCGAGGCGCGCGTGGAGCCCCGTGGCGGTTCGGGCCTCGGCCACGGAGAGCTCCGGGCTCTCGGGCCGCTCCTCCGCGCGCCTCTTTAGGGCTTTGAGGAGCCGCGTCCGCGCCGCTTCCACCTCTTCGGCGAGGACGTAGAAGCCGCCGAGTTGCGCAGCGCCCGGGGCGAGCCTCGCGGTGGCCGAGATCTCGGCGAGTGTAGCGGGGACGACGAGGGAGAGTTCCTCGTCAGTCATGCCCTTCCTGGGGGCGCGCGCCAGGGCGAGCGGAACGACGCGGTTCCAATCCCCGCTCTCTAACGCTTCCAACCAACCTGGTTCGGGCCTGCGGCCGGTCGGGGCAGGGTCCAGAACCGTTCCTCCACCGACGGTGACCTGCGGGCTCAACGAGCGCAGCACGAAGCGGTCGCCCGGCAGCACGACGAGCCCTTCCTGCAGCACGAGCCGGGCAAGGGCGCTCTCCCCGGGGATGAGCTCCTTCCGGTCGAGAAGGCGAACCCTGGCGTTGGTCGCCCGCGTCCCGTGGTAGAGCCTGAGGCGAGTTCTGTGATTAAGTGGGTAGGCACTCTCCAATAGCTGGACGCGCGCGTCCAAAGCGCGGGCCACCGGGGCGGGCCTGGAGAGCAGGACGTCCCCCGGTTCTAGCTCGTCGGCTCCTATGCCGACGAGGTCCAGGGCCGTACGCGCCCCGGCGCGGGCGGCCTCGGCGGGGCGGCCGTGATTCTGGATGCCGCGCACGCGGGGGCGATGGCCAGCGGTTGTGTAGAGCGTGTCGCCGGGTCGGATCTCGCCCGACCACAACGTCCCCGTCGCCACGAGCCCTATCCCCTTCAACACGAACGCCCGGTCCACCGGCAGCCGCGCCAAAGCCCCCGAGCGCCCATCCCGGGAAGCACCAGCCAGCTCATCGAGTGCCAGGAGGAGCTCGTCCACCCCCTCGCCTGTCGTCCCGCTGACCCGGAGGATCGGTGCCTCGAAACCGACCGACTCGAGGAGCTCGGCCGCGTCGAGCTCGGCGAGCTCGACCGTCTCCTCGTCCACGGCGTCCGTCTTGGTGAGCGCCACGACCCCGTGACGGACCCCCAAGACGCGCAGGACGTCGAGGTGCTCCCGCGTCTGGGGCATAACCCCGTCGTCGGCGGCCACGACGAGCAGGAAGGCGTCGACCCCGGTCGCGCCTGCAACCATGTTCTTCACGAAGCGCTCGTGGCCCGGCACGTCCACTAGGCTCGCCCGACGTCCGCTAGGCAGCGTAAGCTCCGCGTAGCCCGGCACGATGGAGATGCCACGCCGATGCTCCTCTTCGAGGCGGTCAGTATCCGTTCCCGTCATGTAGCGCACGAGCGTGGTTTTGCCGTGGTCCACGTGCCCGGCGGTCCCGATGGTGAGCGCTATCGGAGCGTCATCCAAGGTAAGTACTCACCGCTTGGAGTATTGTCTCTTCGTCGCCGTCGAGGAGCGTCCTCACGTCGAGCCAGATCCTCTTTTCGCCCACGCGCCCAACCACCGGCGGGTCTGCCGAGCGCAGCTTCTCGGCAACGGCGTCGGCGTCCCCGGTCTCGTCCACGAGGCGCACGGCGTAGGACGGTATCTCGTGGAGGGGCAGCGTTCCGCCGCCGCTCCGGGCAACTGAGGGCGCCACGTCTACCGCGAGGTTTGGGGCAGTTAGGGCGATTTCTTTTGCTAGAAGGTCGGCTTTCTCTTTCATCTCCTCGGCCGGGGCGTGAAGCATCTTGAGGGTCGGCAGCTCTTCGCGGGCCGTTCCTTCCAGGTAAGCGGTCAGCGTGGCTTCGAGCGCAGCGAGGCAGACCTTGTCGGCGCGCAGGGCGCGGGCCAGTGGGTGGCGGCGCATCGCCCCTATCAGGTGTGTCTCCCCGACGGCTATGCCGGCCTGCGGTCCCCCGAGGAGCTTGTCACCCGAGAAGAGCGTTAGCGCCGCCCCGGCCCGGACCGCCGAATCTACCTTTGGCTCGTCGCTTATCGGCAGCAATGCCCCGCTCCCAACGTCGGCCACGACCGGCAATCCCAAAGACACAAGCTCCGCGACGCCGGCCGATTCGGTGAAGCCTTGTATCTCGAAGTTACTCGGGTGGACCCACAATATCGCGCGGGTATCCTCGTTCATCGCCCGCTCGTAATCGGAGAGGCGGGTGCGGTTCGTGGTGCCAACCTCCCGCAGTTGCACCCCCGAGAGCGCGAGCACCTCTGGGATACGGAAGCCGCCCCCGATCTCTATGAGCTGGCCGCGCGAGACGATCACCTCCGGCTCGCCGGGTGCGTCCGAAGCCTCGGCCACCACCGCCGAGAGGGCGAGCAGGGTAGCCGCCGCGCAGTTGTTAACGACAAGGGCGTCCTCGGCGTCGGTAAGCTCTTTGAGGAGCGGCACCGCATGATCGTAGCGTGAGCCCCGATCTCCGGCGTTGAGGTCGTACTCCAGGTTCGAGTAAGAAGTCGCCGCCCTGATCGCCGCTTCTACCGCCCGTTCCGAGAGCACGGAACGGCCCAGGTTGGTGTGGAGGATAACGCCGGTAGCGTTTACCACGCGTCTGAGGCCTCGCCCGGAGAGGATCTTCTCAGCCACGACGAGCACGGCTTCTTCAGAGCTGTCGGGCTCTTTGCCGGCCAGGATCTCCTCCCGCGCCCTTTCGAGAACCTCCCTGACAGTAGCGGTCGTGGCCTTCGTGCCGTGGCGTGAGACGAGGGTTTTTGCCGCGGGCATTCGCAGCACGGCGTCTACGGCTGGCAGGCTCCTCAAGAGCTCCCTCTTCTCCGTTTCGAGCATGTTTCATAAGTATAACCCGGAGGCTGTCGGACAAAGGCGCCCCGCCGAACCCCTGTGCTACACTGGCTCGGAGTCACACCACGTGCGCCTGAAGGAGTTACTAAGTAGTGGGCGAAGATTCGACTAAGTTTCTTTTCGGGGCGGTCCTCGGAGCGACGAGCGGCTTCGCCGTCGGCTTCTTCGCCGCGACGCCCACGGTTCGTTCCGCCGGCAGATCTACCGTTGGTGGCTTGGGCGGCGCGGCTCACTTCGTCGGACGGAACTTGGCCCGGGCGGCTGACAACCTCGGCCTCGCCCTCGAATCCGGCTACACCCGCATCCGCGGGCGGGAGAAGTATCTCGAGCACGAGATTGAAGAGCTGAGAGAGCAGATCATGCGCCTCGAGCAGCGCATCGACTGACCCGCCAGCTTTACTCCTAGCATGCCCCTACGAGGCGAGCCCCGCCTATCATCCGCCGAAAAATCGCCTCAACCAGCTCGGCAGCCCTTCGGGGCCCGCCTCGGTAGCGCGCTTGTAGTCCGAGAGATCGTCCGGGTGGACGGCTACGCCAGACTCGCCGAGGAGGGCGCGAGCATCGTCCATGCGTTGTTCGGAGGTGCGTTGCGCGAAGGTCGCCTCGACGAGGTAATTGCCATTCCAACGGATGCGGTAGATGCGCAGGCTGAGTAGCTCTTCACTTGCGAAGCGCCGATCCAGCTCGGCGGCGTGGTTGTGGGCCTCTTCTTCGCGGGCAAACTCGTAGCCTAGGGAGCGGAATCTCTCGCGCTCCGGACCGGACATCTTCAGGTGGCCTCCACCCGATCCATCCAGAGGCCGGGATCCCGTATCTCTTCTAGCGTAGGCATGTTCTCAGCCTTCTCCCAGACGCGGTTGAGGCCCTTCATGCCCGCTCTTTGCGCCACGGCGTCGGCAAATTTCTCACCTAGGCGGTATTGCTCGAGCTTCATGTCGAGGCCGGTTATGCGGAAGACGGCGGTCTCTAAGGGAGGCCGGTGCAGCCGGCTCTTCGACATGCGCTCCTTGAGGCGATCATAGCCAGGGACGAGGCGTCTCCCGACTTGATGCATGACGTAATCGGAATAGCCTTCTATGACGCTCATCGTGGCCTGCATCTCGTCGAAGGCGTCGCGCTGCCCCCTGGTCATGACCAGCCCCAGGGAGCGGCCGCCGGTCCTCAGGTTCTCGGCGATGCGACGTAAGGTCTCGCGCGCCCCGAGCCTCGCAGCGAGTGGGCCTGTGAAGCCCTCGATGAGGCTGCTCAGGTGGTCGCGCAGCCAGGGATGTCCCTCGAACTGCAGGACGTGGGTGGTCTCGTGCAAGACGATCCAGAGCCGCAGTCCATCTAAAGGCACCCCGATCCTGCCCGCCGCCGAGACTATGTTGCCGTCGAGAAAGAAGATCTCGCCGGGCTCCCCGGGTCTCTTCGAAGACCCCTTCCTGCCGGCGACGAGGGGACCAGTATCGTACTGGCCTAAGACGCGGGAGGAGAGGAAACCCAAGAGTAGGCCCACCTGGGCCGTGAGCGTCGCTGCCCCGAAGGCCCACGTCAGGTCGTTCGCGCTTGCCGCGGCACGCTTCAGGATCGGCTCTAAAAGAGCCCCGAAGCCTTCGATGTTGAAGTCTATCCACTCGGCCCGGTTCGCGACCCGCACCGGACGTCCTTCGACAGCCGGCAAAGCGATCCCCGTGAACTCCGTAAGCGGCGCCAAAGCCCCTTCAACCGCCGCCGGGTAGTCGAAGGGTTTGGCCCCGTCGGGCGGGTGCTCCGTCCGTGCGGCGAGCGCCACGGCGATGGTCCGGGCTACACCCCAGGAGATCAAGGCTCTACCCCCACGAAGCTCTCCGAAACCGGATTTACGCCAGATCCTTTCACGAAAAAGAGTATATACGTTCGGTTGAACTGTCAACGAACCGCGAACGCGTTGTAAGTGGCGGGTCGCCGGGTTATATTCTCAGCGTGTTCGGCATAGGCGGGCAAGAGATGATCATTATCGGGTTGCTGTTTTTGGTGATCTTCGGCCCCAGCAAACTCCCGCAGATGGCTCGTGACCTGGGCCGCTTCGTCAACGAGGCCCGCCGCTCGGTGGACGAGTTCAAGGGCGAGCTGATGCTCGACGACGACAAAGACGAGAACCGGCGCCCGAAGCGCAAGCGGTAGCACCACCGAGGATTCCTGGCTCAGCGTCTCCTTGAGAGGCTTTCGACAGTTCCCCAAGAGTATTCAAGTTTGGCTCGTACCAGGCGATAATATTTAGGCAGATGCTGCTTGGCTGGGATCCGCGACCAGCGGTCGTTCTTATCCGGTAGCGTCCCCTTCCTGGCGGTGCGTCCCGGGCTCCTTCAGCGGCTCGTCTGGGACGTAGAGGGTGCGACGCAGAGGGTTTTCGTGGTGGCTCCAGCCACCGGGAGAGACGTAGCGGGTGGACTCGAGGAACATGGCAGCTCGTGCATCGAGGTTGTCCAGGAGGTTGACCAGCAAGGCTTCGAGGGTCTTTGGTTGCTCGGGGGAGCCGTACTCCCTCTCTCCCTGGTGGGAGAGCATGATGTGCGAGAGCTGGATAGCCAGGTTCTCGGGGAAGCCGGGGATCCGGGCAGCGTGGGCGGAGACGATGCGGTCGCCCAAGACGACGTGGCCCTGGAGGCGTCCCTCGGTGGTGTAGGTGAAGCCACCGCCCTCCCAGGAGAGCTCCTCTGTCTTGCCGATGTCGTGGAAGATCGCCCCGAAGAAGAGCAGGTCCTCGTTTACCGGGTAGATCTCCGCGAGCGCCCGCGCTACCCTCAAGCAGTGGACGGAGTGCTCCAGGAGCCCGCCGATACGAGCGTGGTGCATCGCCTTCGCCGCCGGCGCCGCGCAGAACGCGTTCCAGAGCTCCTCGTCGGCGACCATGCGCTCGAACAGCTCTCTCAGGTGCTCGTTCTCGAACCCTCGTCCGGCCTCCATCAGCTCGGCGGTCAGAGCCCTGCGATCACCCTCGGTCGCTGGCAGATAGTCCTCTTCTTCGACCTCGTCTTTGGAGAGGACCTTCATCCGGTCCACCTTCACCTGGAGCATACCGCGATACTCGTGAGCGTTGCCCTCGATGTGGACGTACTCGGGGCCCTCGAGGCCACCCAAGAGCTCCTTGGGGAGCCGCCACATCCGGGCGTCCACCGAGCCGGTTTTGTCCCCGAGCTTCAAGGATAGGTAGGGCGTCCCACGGCTGTCGGTACGCACGGTCGTGTCGGTGGCTAGGAAGGTCGAGCGCAGGTTTACACCCGGGCTCAGGTCCCGTACCCAGAACTCCTCCTTCGCTTTCGAGCTCAGGAGGCTTACGCCCTTTCTAGCCCGGCCAGAGAGAGCCGGAAACTCTTTAGCCCTTGACGGCCCCGGCGGTGAGCCCGGAGACTATGCGGCGTTGGAAGATCAGGACGAGTATCACCAGCGGCACCGTCACCACCACCGCCGCTGCGGCCTGCGCCCCGTAGTCCACCGTGTAGACAGTGGCGAAGTTCGGGATCACGACCGTCACCGGTTGGGTCCTGTCGTCGAAGAGGAACGTGTTGGCAAACAGGAACTCGTTCCAAGAGTGGATGAAGGCGAGGATCGCCGTGGTGAAGACGCCGGGCGCCGCGAGCGGCACTATCACCATCCTAAAGGCCTGGATAGTCGTCGCCCCGTCTACCTTGGCTGCCTCCTCGAGGTCGAACGGCAGCTCCTTGAAGAAGGCGACCAAGAGCCAAACGGTGAGCGGCAAGGCGAAGACCACGTCCGGGACGATCGCGGCCAGGTAGGTGTCTATGATGCCGATCTGCCGGAACTGGATGAACAAGGGGGCGATGATCGCCACCGCCGGGAAGAAGCTTATCGCAAGTATCAGCGTCATCACCGAGCTCTTGAAGCGGAAGCGGAGCCTCGCTATAGCGTAGGCCGCGATGGAGCCGAAGAACAGACAGATTACGGTCGCAGTCCCAGCGATTATGGTGCTGTTTATGAGCGCCCTCTGGAAGCTCGAATCTCCGAAGATCGTGGCGTAGGAGGAAGCAGTAGGCGTGTTCGGCAGTATGGTCGGCGGCGAGGCGAAGAGCTCGGACTTGGTGATGATGCTCATCTTGAAGACCCAGAGCAAAGGAAACATGCTCACCAGCACGAACACCGCAAGGAACACGTAGAAGAGGATCGCGTTGAGGTTGCCCCTGGCGGAGCTCCCGGAAGCGCTTGCTGCTGCCATTACCTACCCTCCTCCGTCGAGGTTTGCATGCCCAAGGCCTTAATGAAGAAGAGCGCGAGCAGGAACGCCGAGACGAAGATGAAGACCGACGTTGCGTTCCCCAAGGGGAAGTTGAGCTGGCTGATCCTAACCGCCTTGTACACGAACGTACTCAAAGACTCAAGCTCCCGGTTGCTCATCGCCCAGAACAAGTCGAAGACTCGGTAAGAGTCGAGCGTCCGGAACAAGACGGCGACCAGGATGGTGGGCTTGAGCAGCGGCAGGGTTATCCTGAAGAAGCGCTGGATGACGGTCGCCCCGTCCACCCTCGCGGCCTCGTAGACCTCTCCGGGGATCACCTGGAGTCCCGCCAGGAGGAGGAGCGCCACGAACGGCGTCGTCTTCCAAGTGTCCACGATGATGGCCCCGATCAGGAGCAGCGTCTGGTCCGAGAGTATCGGTTGGCTGATGAGGTTGAGCGCGCTCGCCACGTACTGGATGACCCCGACCTGGTCCTGGAACATCAGCCGCCACATGACCGCCGAGATGACCGTGGGGAACGCCCAGGGCACGAGCACCGCCGCCCTTATCAACCCTCGGCCCCTGAACGCCTGGTTTATAGCCAAAGCTATGGCGAGCCCGAGCACGAACTCGAAGAACACGCTCACAGCGGTGAAGATAACTGTGTTTTTCAAGCCCTCCTGGAACTCGCTGTTCTGGAACATCAGGACGTAGTTGCGGAGCCCGACGAAGGGACCAGCGCCGTTGATGTTGGAGTTCGTCAAGCTCAGGTACACGGACTGAAATATCGGGTAGAACGCCACGATCAGGATGATCAAGAGCGCGGGCAGGATCATGTAGTAGGCGATACGCCGCTCCGGGTTCCCGAACTCCTCCCTTAACCAGCCCCGCTTCTTCTTCTCGCTAGTAGGCGCTGTTGCCACGCCTCACCTCTCTTCCTTCGGGGGGCGATCCCCTCCCCGCCCCCGACGACCTGCTCCGGCTTACCTCTGTCCCTGCTCGACTATCTCCGTCAGCTCCTCCTGCAAATCCTGTGTCGCACTCTCGGGCGTCTTCTCGCCGTTCAGGGAGGCGTTGAACTGCTCGGCCATCCTCAAGGACATGTCCTGGTAGTACGGTGAGACCGGCCGCGGCTTTGTATTCTCGGCAGCCTCCCTGGCCAACGGGATTACCGGCACCTCGTTCGAGAGTTCCTGGTCGTCATAGAGCTCTTGCAGGGTCGGCAAGAAAGAGCCCTCGAGCGCCCCGTTCCTCTGTTGCTCCGCGGAGGTCGCAAACCTGATGAACTCGTAGGCGGCGTCCTGGTTGGCAGAGAAGCTGTTTATGCACCAGTTCCATCCGCCCAGGCAGCTAAAGCTCTCATCGCCACTGCCAGCTACCGGCAAGGGTGCCACGCCTACCTGATCGGTTGTAAGGCTCGATTCGTCCGGGTTGGAGACCAACCCGTACATGAACGGCCATTGGCGCGCAAAGACGGCATCCCCGTTCAAGAAAGTAGACTGCACCTCCTGCTCTTTGAAGGTGGCAACCGACTCGGGCGCCACGCCGTCATCGATCGTGCTCCGCT
>JALZEL010000143.1 GCA_030862075.1 Actinomycetota bacterium
TCGATCCACATGGGCAGGTGGTCGGACATCTGGTGGGTGCGCCAGTCCTTATAGTACCGGGTCCGCTCCCGCTCGTCGCGCTCTTCGCCCTCCTTCGTCTTGAGGTAGGGCTCGCCAATCTCCTCGGCATACACCGCCTCGTCCCCATCGCGGTAGACGTGGGCGTAGTAGTCGAAGACCCCGGCTTTAGAGAGCTCCAGGTGATTCTTCAATTGGGGCGCGATGAAGGCAATCTGATCATAGTGCTTAGTCTTCGGGGCATTGGAGGGCAACTCCTGCAGCCGCTTGGGGACGGTGAAGCCCACGTCCGTAATGGCCTTCATGGTCTGGTCGGTCGTGTCGAAGACGTTGAAGTCACCCAATAGGATCATGTTTTTTGCCCAGGCGTGGCCCTCCGTTGCCCTTTCGGCGAGGAAGCCCGCCAGCAGACGGATCTCCTCCAGCCGCTCGGGGTCTTCGGCTTTTGCCTTCCCGTAGAGGATGTGCGTGGTGCAGATTTGGAAGCGAAACCAATCGGCCCCGAAGCCGACCAGAAACGGCGTCCGGGCGAGCTGTTTGGCGGGCTCGAACTCCTTGTCGCCCCTCCTGCGGTCAGGAATCACCACCTCCCCGGCGAGGCCGCCGAAGCGGATCTTGCGGGAGTCGTAGAGGAAGGCCGTCCGCTCTCGGTTGCCCCGGGTACCTTCGGTCACGTCGGTGACGAGGGGTCTCCACCACCCTCCAAGCAGATCTAACAACTTGTCCAAGGCAGAGAGATCCTCCCTGACTTCCTGGACGGCCACCAGATCGAAGCGGTCGATTATCTCCGCCATGTAGAGGAGGGGCTCGTCCGTGCGCTTTCCGTACTTCTCCGAATCGAACTCACGGATGTTCCAGGTGGCGAGGAGCAACGTCCCCGCAACATTGCGTCTGGGCAGCTCTTTTCCGAGGGCCTCTCTCAACCGTAGCAGGCCCTCGCCGGTGCGCCTTCCCCCTTCCGTCCCGCCGTCGATCCGGTCATAGTAAGGCACAATTGTCTCCTTCCCGTGTTAGTGAAGGCAGGATAAAAGCCCGGGCGCTGAGAGTGCAACCGCCTGTGGAACCGAAATCTGCAGATTTTACCTGCAAAACAAAATATGCGTCATCACCGACACCGATGTTGGTTCGATGGAGCGGTCTAGCGTCCCGTGGGTATGACCGGGTCCCCGTGCTCTTGGCGGTGGTCGTCGAGTTTTGTCCTGTTGAGGTCTTGCTTCATGCTTTGGATTTCACCGCGCAGCGGGCCGGCGTCCGGAGCAGCCCTCACGTTCGAGGCTCTAACCGATCTCTAACGGTTCTCTCATTGCGCTCTCATGTTGGTGGGCGAAGATCCCCTCGACATTGCAAGAGAGTAAGAGGAGGTAAGCACGATGACGCAGACCGTAGAGAGTAGAGAGCGCGGCGTAAGGAATCCGGCGAGGGGATGGCCGTCCGTTCCGGAAGGATACAGAGCTTCGGAGATGTACCGGGCCGTCTCGGACGCCTGCTACGTCTACCGATACCGAGACCTGGAGCACAACCTCTGGAAGTTCGGGTGGCACCAGGCCCGCAAGCGCATCCTCCGACACGGCGCTTTGAGTGGCGAGTGGGAAAACCGCGGACACGGGGAGCTGCGCCTCAGGCGCAAGGGGCTTGAGGTGCGGCTCGACGACGGTACCAAGCGGCTAATAGGATGGAAGGAGCTCCAGGAGTTCGTCCGGGCCAGGCGGTACTGACGAGGCAGTACGTCCCAGGAGACCACGCTCTTCGAGCGGTTCCAACCGGTAGAAGCCCCGCCGAAGCAGTTTCGGCGGGGCTTCTTGCGTGTCCCCACTCCCTTCTTGAAAGAAGCGTAGGCGTCCGCACTCACGAGAGTTCAAGTTACCTCGAATACGTCCGTTCCTTCGTCCCTTGAGGAAGGATGGAGTGCAAGAGTTCACGAGAGACGCCAGAATTCTAATCTGCCTCTCAGGAATGCCCCTTACGATCACGAGAATGATCCCACAGGAATCGCGAAAGATGAGATGAGGATGAGGCGAACAGCATGATAGGTTTCATAGGCAGTCTGGACCAATTCTTGTTCCACCTGGCGAACGGGGCGTGGGTGAGCCCGATGCTGGATCGTCTGATGCCGTCCTTGAGCGTCGCGGGGAACGCCGGGGCGGTCTGGCTCGGCTTGCTGGGGGCTCTTGCGATCCTCGGCGGAAATACGGGGCGCAGGATGGCACTGGCCGGGCTTGTCGGCCTCGCTGCCGGTTTCTTGGCCTCGGACCTCGTCAAGGAGATCACGATGCGTCCCAGGCCTTTCGCGGCGCTCCCCGACGTACGTCTGCTCGTCCCTGAGCCCGGCTCCTACGCCTTCCCCTCCGGGCACATCACAAGCGCCTTCGCCGCGGCGTCGGGCACCGTGCTCGCCGCGAAGAGGCTCCTGGGGCGGGTGCCGGCGTGGGGCTGGGGGATGCTCGCTCTGGCCGCCGCCATCGCCTACTCCCGGATCTACGTCGGCGTCCACTGGCCGACCGACGACACTGCCGGGATGCTGGTGGGGACGGCCTGTGGCTGGAGCGGTAGCCGCCTGGCGACCCGGCGAGGAAAGAGCGAGGGACCGGCCGGAGGAGACAAGAGATGTGAGCGAAGAGGCTCCGGAAGTAGAATACCGACCTATAAGATAGCGAGGAGGGGATGAGACCAGGAACGCGCATACTGCTGGTCGAGGACGACCGCTCGATCGCCGGCTTCTTCAAGCCCGGACTCGAGCACCTGGGCTTCCGCGTTCGGTGCGCCTACGATGGGGAGGCGGGCCTAAAGGAGGCACAGGAGTTCCGGCCCGAGCTGATCGTGCTGGACATCATGCTGCCGAAGCTGGACGGGGTCGGGGTGCTAAGAAAGCTCAGGCAAGAGGGCAGCAGGGTACCGGTGATCATGCTGACCGCCCGCGATACCACCCTCGACAAGGTGCATAGCCTCGATTACGGCGCCGACGACTACGTGACCAAGCCGTTCGAGATGGAGGAGCTCCTGGCGCGCATCCGCGCCCTCATCCGGCGGACGGAGGGCGAGGAGATTCTCAGGATCTCAGACCTTGAGGTGAACACCACAACCCGCGAGGTCCGGCGGGGAGAGCGGGAGATAGAATTAACCGCCCGCGAGTATGACCTCCTGGAGTTTATGGCCCGTAACCCCCGCCGCGTGCTCTCGCGCGACTTCCTACTCAGCAGGGTATGGGACCAGGAGTTCGGCATCACCACGAACGTGGTGGACGTGTACGTCGCTTATCTCAGGAAGAAGGTGGACGCGCCCGGCGAGGACAAGCTATTACGCACCGTCCGGGGGGCGGGATACGCCCTGAGAGGGACATAAGTCCTTGCCGATCCGGTGGCGTCTGACGATCTTTATTGCCCTGGTGATCGGGGCCATACTGCTCTTGTTGGGCGTGGCGCTCTTCTTCTTGAACAGGAGCGCGATGCTGTCAGGGATCGAGGATACCGCCCAGAGCCGGGCGATCGCGGCCGCCGAGGCCATCAACAGCGGGGAAGACCTGAGAAACGACGACATAGAACAACTACTCACCCTCGACGGGGTCTTCGTGATCTTGCGCGACGGGAGCGGCAACGTCCTCACAGAAACCGTGAAGCTTCCGGCGGACGCGGAGGCCAGCGACACCGCATGGCGGAGGGCGCTCGACTCCGGAGAAGGCGCCTCCGGGACCGTGGACTTCTTCGGGGAAGAGGATTCCGTGTACGTCTACGCCGTACCGGTAGAGCCGCCGAGCGGTCCGGCCCGGGTGATCGAGGCCGGGAAGTCCTACGAGTCGGCCAAAGAGAGCGTCGAAGTCTTCAGGAACGTCCTCGCCGGTGGGATTTTTGCGGCCTTCTTGCTCTCCATCGGGGGCGCGTACTTCCTGGCGCGGGCGGCTTTACGACCCGTGGACGCCGTGGTGAGCGCGGCCAGGGAGATGGGCGAGGACGACCTGGCGAGGCGGCTGCCCGTGGCGAACCAGAAGGACGAGATAGGCCGCCTCGCCACCACGATCAATGGCCTCCTCTCACGCCTGGAGGCTGCCTTCGCGCGAAGGGAGGAGACCCTGAGCCGCCAACGGCGCTTCGCCGCCGACGCGAGCCACGAGCTACGCACCCCGCTCACCGCCATCTCGGGCCACGCCTGGATGCTCGACGAGTGGGCCATCGAGGAAGATCCTAAAAAGGCCAAACAGAGCGTCTCGGCTATCCGCCGGGAGGCGAGGAAGATGCGGGGCCTCGTCGAGGAACTGCTCGCCCTGAGCCGGGGCGACGAAGGCGCGCCCCTGGATGTCGGTCGCTACGACCTGGCGGAGGTCGCCGCAGAAGCGGTACAGGCGGCTCGGGCCGCGGCAAACGGGAAGGTAGCCGTGGAGTATGCCGGTCCCGAATCCGGTGTCGAGGCCACCTTCGATAGAGGGCGCGTCCTCCAGGTCGCCGGCATACTCCTGGACAACGCGGTCAAATACACGCCGGAGGGCGGGAGCGTGGCCGTGAGGGCGTGGGATAAGGACGGCCGGGCCGCGCTGGAGGTCTCCGACACGGGCATAGGCATCCCGGAGGACCAGTTGCCCCTCGTCTTCGAACGCTTCAATCGGGTGGACCCCTCTCGTACTGAGGAGGGTGCGGGCTTGGGGCTGTCTATAGCCCGCCAGATCGCCGAGTCCCACGGTGGCGAGATAGAGGCAAGGAGCGTGCCCGGCCAGGGCTCCACCTTCGTACTGCTCATCCCCAAGACGGACACCAACCTTAACGACCGGTAGCACTCGGAACCCTCCGCCCACAAATTTCGGGTTCTCACCAACTTCTCATAGGGCTCTAAGCATTCTCTCAGGATCGGGCGGAATACTGGACTTGTGAGCATCGGAGATAGGCTCCGATGCTGTAAGGCCGAGAGGAGAGAATGATGATCGAAGAGACCGCAATCACGAGCCCCGGCGAAAGAGGAATAGACCGACTCGATTGGAGAACCCGGAGGCCCCCGTTCGAGAGGACGAACTTCCGTCGCGCCGCCCTCGTAGTGAACACGCGCTCGCGCGTCGGGGAGCCGGCCTTCGGCCTGGCGCTCGACCGTCTGACCGCTTATGGGATACCAATGGACGGCGTTTACGCCCTGCGAGACCCGGCCCGCCTGGCGGAGACGGTCCGGGAGGCACTGCTGGAGGGTCACGACCTCATCATTCTCGGGGGCGGGGACGGGTCGGTGAGCACGGTAGTGGACCTCCTGGCAAACAGTGACGCGATGCTGGGCCTCCTCCCCTTGGGCACCGCCAACGATTTCGCCCGTACTTTGGGGATACCTTTCG
>JALZEL010000168.1 GCA_030862075.1 Actinomycetota bacterium
CGCAGATGAAAGCGAGGTTGTCCGGGAAGGAGAGTTTCGAGCCCTCGGCCATAACGGCATCCAGGCCGCACCTGACGGCGCGCTCCACGGAGAAGAGGTCCGAGACGTGATCTAACTGGATCAGAACGTCCGCCGAGGCGCGGGCGACCGCGGCCTTGAAGCCGCGCACGAGCCTCTCGCCCCCGGTGCCCCCGAAGGAGGACAGGCTGACGAGGACGATAGTCGGCGCCCGAGGGGCCTCTGCGGCCCGAACGACTGGCTCGAGCTCCTCGAGGTTGTAGTAAGTGAATGACCCTACGGCTTTGCTGACTTTGCGCACCTCGCCGAGCACGCTCGAAACGCGCGTCTCGTTCACCACCGCCCCATTCTCTTACCGCCGGGGGCGTGGGGCGCGACGAAACCTTTTACGCGTATTTGACAAGGTGTGGCAGGTTTGCGATTAATGGTCCGGGGTCGGGCAACGAAAGGGGAAGAATGAGCGGTGCGGAGTTGAGGCTGGGCCGGTTATTCAACCGGGAGAGCGGGCGATCTTTCATTACGGCCTTTGACCACGGGACGAACCTCAGGGTGCCGCCGGAGGCCGGAAGGCCCCTAGAGGTCGTGGAGACGATAGTGGCCGGCGAGCCCGACGGCGTCCTCATCTCCCCGGGTATGCTCAAACAAGCATCTCACCTGTTCGCCTTTAAGGGAGCTCCCGCCCCCGTCGTGCGCGCCGACTGGACGAACCTGGACGAGCGCATGGAGAACCTCGGGGAGCACTACCGGGTCCTGTGCAACCCGCAAGAGGCTGCCGCCTTGGGGGCCGAAGCCATGGTGATGTACCTGATCATGGGCCCCGAAGAGGGGGCTATGTTCGCCGACAACGCCCAGGCTATCGCCGGGGCCGCGCACGAGGCGCGCAAGATCGGGTTGGCCCTAATCGTAGAGGCGACGCTCTGGGGCTCGCGCATGACCGACAAGAAGGACCCAGACCTCCTAGCGTACTGCTGCCGGATAGCCGCCGAGCTCGGGGCCGACGCGATCAAGACCGAGTACACCGGCGACCCCACGACTATGGCCGAGGTGGTCGAAGCCTGCCCGGTCCCCGTGCTCACTTTGGGCGGCGCGAAGGGCGCCTCTGAAGAGGACGTTGTGGAAGCCGCCCGAGGCGCGATAGAGGGCGGCGCCAAAGGGATAATCTTCGGGCGCAATGTCTGGCAGGCCGACGACCCGCTGCGGATGAGCGCCTCCTTGCGCGAGGCCGTGCACGGCGTCCCGGCGAGAAGGTAGCGCCGTGGAAGTGCTCTGCGTGGGTGACCTGTTCCTCTCCTCGGATCGGTTCCGCGAGGCGGTAGAGAAGGAGTTGGGCGACGATCCTGGACCGGTGCGAGAGGTGTCTTGGACTGGGGAGGGCGCCAGGAGCGCCGAAGACCAGCACCACCTCCAGCAGGTCATGGAGCAGGACGGTCCGGAGGCCGTGCCTGCGCCGGAGGAGATCATCGAAGCCGTCGGCGAGGCCGAGGTGATCACGGTCCACTTCGCACCGATCCCGGAGGCGATGCTGGCGGCCGGACCGAACCTGAAGGCCGTAGTGGTGGCCCGGGCAGGCTTCGAGAACGTGAATGTCGAGGTCGCGAGCAAGAAGGGGATAGCTATCGTGAACCTCGTCGGCCGGAACGCCGCGGCGGTTGCCGAGCAGGCCATGGCCCTGATGCTGGCCGAGACGAGGGACATTGCCCGGGCGGATCGCGGCATCCGGATCGGCGGCTGGCCCAAGGAGTTTCCTCAAGTGCCCTACGACCTCTACGGGTGTACGGTCGGCCTGATCGGGTTCGGGCAGGTCGCCCGGCAGCTGGCGCCCAGGCTCTCGGGTTTCAGCGTCAAGCTGCTGGTCTACGACCCCTACGTGGACGCTGCCACCATCGAGTCCCACGGGGGCGAGAAGGTCGAGGAGATGGAGCGGATCTTCCGCGAGTCGGACTTCGTGAGCCTCCACGCGAGGCTGACCGACGAGACGCGCAACTTCATCGGCAAAGAGCACTTCGAGATGATGAAGCCGACGGCGTACTTTATAAACAACGCGAGAAGCCGCATGGTCCACTACGAGGACCTCTACGAGGCGCTCAAAGTAGGCCGCATCGCGGGCGCGGCCCTCGACGTTCACGACGACGAGCCTTTGCCGGAGGATAGCCCCTGGCTGGAGCTGGAAAACGTGACCCTGACCCCGCACATCGCTGGCACCACCACGAGCACCTGGGAGAACTCGGTCCGGATGGTGGCCGAGGCGGTGAAGGAGTACGCCGAGACCGGACACGCGATGAACACGGTCAACGCCGAAAGTCTGGAGAAGTCATGAGCCCGTACTTGCTCGGAATAGATAGCGGAAACACGAGCACGAAGGCGGTCGTGTTCGACGAGGAAGGTTACGAACGCGGCGTGGGGAGCGTCAACAACAAGCCGGTGAACCCGCAGCCACGCTGGGTCGAGCAGGACATGATCACCGTCTGGGAGAACACCCAGACGGCGGTGCGCGAGGCGATCCTAGCGGCCAAGATCGATGGCGGCGAGATCTCGGCGGTCGGCATGTCGGGCCACGGCGACGGCATCTATCTGGTGGACGAGACCGGAGAGCCGGTGCGCGCCGGCATCCAGTCCATGGACTCCAGGGCGCACAGGCTGCTCACGCGCTGGAACGAGTCGGGAGTGAGCGACAAGATCCTCGAGTTCAACGGACAGCGGCCCTTCGCGGCGCTGCCGCCTGTCCTCTTGGCGTGGTTCAAGGAAAACCAGCCCGAGGTGCTGGAGCAGACGTGCTGGGCGCTGTACGTGAAGGACTGGATCCGCTACAAGCTCACTGGCGAGTTCGCCACCGACCCTTCCGAAGCGAGTAGCGGCTTCACCGACGTCCGCACGCAAGACTACTCCGACGAGGCGTTCTCCGTCTACGACCTTGAGGAAGTCCGCGGAATGCTTCCCCCCATAATCGGCTGCACCGAGACGGTCGGCGGGGTGACCAAAGAGGCGGCTCGACTCACGGGGCTCAGGGCCGGTACACCGGTCGTCGCCGGGGCGCACGACGTGGACTGCTCCTCTGTGGGCGTAGGCTGCATGAAACCGGGCGACCTCACCATGATCGCCGGGACCTGGTCTATCAACGAGGTCGTGAACGACGAGCCTACCTTCACCGAAGGTGCGGCCTGCCGCAACTTCGTCGAGCCCGGCCTGTATCTCAACATGTCCGCCTCCCCAACGAGCGCCACGAACCTTGAGTGGTTCGTGCAGCGGATGTGCCCGATGGAGGTGAAAGCCTCCGAAGAGATCGGGGCTTCCCCCTTCGTGTTCGTGAACCGAGAGGTCGAAGAGGTGATGAACGAGGAACTGCGGGTCTTCTACCACCCGTTCCTCTACTCCTCCCCGCATGGAGACGACGCGTCCGGCGGTTTCTTCGGCCTGCGCGGCTGGCACACCCGCGGCCACGTGCTACGCGCCCTCCTCGAAGGCACCGTCTTCAACCACAAGACTCACGTCGACCTGCTGCGGGACACCTTCGACGTGAAACACATCAGGCTCACGGGCGGGGGGTCGAGCAGCGAGATCTGGTCCCAGATGTTCGCCGACGCCCTGAACGAAACGGTCGAGGTGACCGGCGCCGGGGAGACTGGCGCCCTGGGTGCGGCCCTGTGCGCCGGGGTCGGGATCGGCGTCTACGATTCGTTGAACGACGCCACCGAGAACGTGGTCCGCAAGTTCCGCATCCACGAGCCCGACGCGAGGAACAGCAAACGGCTCCTCGAGGCCTACGAGACCTACATGAGTCTCGTAAACGCTCTGGAGCCCCTCTGGCCACGCATGGGATAGGAGTCCGAACGTCGTGATCCTGTGTGTCGGCGGAACGCCCGCGGTGCAACGTACGCTGCGCTTTAAGAGCCTCGAACCTGGTGCCGTGAACCGGGCGTACGAGGTGATGCGTGTTACCGCCTCGGGTAAGGTGGTCAACGCCGCCCGGGCGATCACGGTGCTCGGAGGCCAAGCGCTGCTCGCGACCTTCCTGGGCGGTGATTCGGGCCGCTTCGTAGCGCGAGAGCTCGCCGCGCGGGGCATGCCGCACGAGGTCATCTGGACGGAGGACGATGCTCCGACACGCACCTGCGCGACCTTGATCCCCGACGACGGTCACGTGACGGAACTGGTAGAAGAGGCACCCCCCGTCTCCGAGAGGGACGTCGCCGCGCTCGAAGAGATCGTGACCGAAAGCCTTAGAGAGGCCCGGGCTCTCTGCCTCATGGGCTCCCTTCCACCCGGCGTCCCCGAGAATTTCTACGCCCGGCTCACAGTAGCCGCGCGCGAGGTCAGCGTGCCGGTACTCGTGGACGCCAAAGGCGCGTCATTACACGCCGCCCTCGCCGAACGGCCTTTTCTGGTCAAGCCGAACCTGGAAGAGGCGGCGGACACCCTGGATCTCCCGGACGGTGATTCCGACGTCCGCGTCGCCGTCGCCGCGCTAACCGACGCGGGCGCCGAGTGGGCGCTCGTGTCGACGGGAGAGACCGGCTCCCTGCTCGGCAACGACTCCGGCAGCCTGTGGCGCGTCGAGCCTCCGGCGGTGGAGGCCCAGAACCCCATCGGCTCTGGGGACGTAATGGCGGCGGGCCTGCTCCTCGCCCTCGTACGGGGCTCGACCGTTCCGGATGCTGCCGCTTACGGCACCGCATGCGCCGCCGCCAACGCGCTCACCCCGACCGCCGGCGAGGTTCGCCCCGACGACGTAGAGGCCCTGCTCCCCCGGGTGCACCTCACGCGGCTCGCTTGAATTAGCTGTCCGACCAGCACGGCGATGTTCGGCGCCAACGCCGCGCCGACGGCCCCACGGAGAAGGTGACGGCGGCCACGACGATGAGGTTGCGCCTCCCTAGCCTATCGGAGAGGAGTCCCGCGCTCCCGGCCTCGACCGCGGCCAAGAGGATCGAGCTCATGACCAGGCCTTCGAGGAAGGGGGTGAGCCAGAGCTTCTCGTTGATGAACAAGATCGCCCCGAGATCGTGCCGGTGTCGTAGCCGAGGAGCAAACCCCCCAGAGCGCCGAAGAAGTAGATCATGTTGGATATACCCCGAGAACCTGCGGCCGCGGCGGCCGTTACCCACCCCCGATACCAGGCGCTTTCCCTTCCTGCCCGCGGTATTCTCGGACCCGTAGACCCCCGCGCGACGGGTTCACTGCAGAGCTATCATGGTCTTCAGGCTACAGGGAGGCAGCGCGATGCAATCGTATCCGATAAAGCTCACCTACCACGTCCGTACCTACGCCTTCGGGGGGCGTTTGATCCCCGAACGCCTCGGCAAGAAGGATGCCCCCGGGGGCACCATCGCCGAAACCTGGGAGGTAAGCGACTACCGCGAGGCGAGGGGCACCGTGACCAACGGCTCCTACGCTGGCCGTACCCTCCACGATCTCACCCTGGAGTACCCCGACGAGCTCGTCGGCGAAGGCTGGCGCGGCCCACACTTCCCGCTCCTCGAGAAGTTCCTCGACGCCACGCACATGCTCCCGGTGCACCTCCACGCCGACGACGAGACCGCCCAGCTCAAGCACAGCGAGCCGCACGGAAAGACCGAGGCCTGGCACGTCCTCTGGGCCGCCGAGGACGCGACCATCCTAGCCGGCGTCGAGGAGGGGTTGAGGAGGGACGAGTTGTACGACGCCTTCAAAAAGCAGGACTACGACTCGGTGATGCTGCGTCTTCCGGTGCACACAGGGGATACCGTGTACGTGCCGGCCGGCGTGATCCACTCCTTCGGCCCCGACACCCTGATCTTCGAGGTCCAACAGACCTCAGACCTCGGCCAGAGCGTGATGCCAGAAGACCTCTATGGCAACCCTTTGAACGAAGAGACCTGGGAGATGAACATCGCCGCCGCCCTCGACGAACTGCGCACCGACTACCAGCCTCGCCCGAACCCCGGCCTCCTCCTCGAAGACGGCCCTAACCGGCGTGTCCTCTGCTGTGCCGGACCGTACTTCGCCCTCGAACGCTGGACGCTCACGGAACCCCACACGGAACCGTCCCACCCCCGGCGCTTCCTGACGCTCTCGAACGTCGGAGACCAGGTGAGCCTGGAGCACGCCGACGGTACCGAGCGCCTGGATCGCGCCGAGTCCTATGTCCTGCCGGCGGCCATCGGGGAGATGCGCGTGACGCCTGGCGGAGCCGGGGAGGCGAGCCTCGTAGCTTGCTACGTGCCGGACCTCGAAGAGGACGTCGTCACACCCCTGCAGTCTGCTGGTTACAGTGATGCGGAGATCCGGGCTCTGGGAGAATTAGACGTATAAAGGTCTCCTAACTATTTCGTGGAGGGTGCATCTTGGGCAAAATAGTGGCTCTGGGCGAGGTGGTATCGGACATCTACCGGGGGGAGAAGCCCTCGGAGGTTGAGTTGCCGTTCGTCGCCCGTCCGGGCGGGGCCCCGGCGAACGTGGCCGTGGCAGCCGCCAGGCTGGGATCAGAGGCGGCGTTCATCGGGAGCGTGGGGGAGGACCTCTTCGGGAACTTCATCCTTCGTGCCCTCGAGGTCGAGGGGGTGGACACCTCGACGGTCCGCAGGTGCGAGCCGCCTACGCGCACCTCGCTGGCGTTCGTAGAGATTACGGGCGACGGTGACCGTTCCTTCACATTCTACCGCTCGGACCCGGCCGCCGACGAGTTGCTCTCCCCAGAAGACGTCTCGCGGGATACCCTGCGCGGTGCTACATTCGTGAACTTCGGGAGCATACCGCTCATAAAGGACCCCGCGCGCTCGGCCATACACTGGGCTGCCGAACTCGCGGGGGAGCTAGAAGTCCCCGTGGCTTTCGACGTCAACTTCAGGGAGCACCTCTGGGAGAGCGTCGAAGCGGCCTGAGAGGTCGTAGAGCCTCTGATCGAGCGCTCCCGGATCGTCAAGCTGAGCGACGATGAGATCTCACCACTCCTCGGAACCGAAGACGCCGCAGAGGCCGCACGGATGCTGCTCGACCGCGGCGTCTCTCTGGTCTTCGTGAGCTTGGGACCGGAGGGGGCGTTCTACGCGACGGAGGAGTTCGAGGGCGACGTACCGAGCTATCCGGTGCAGATCGTCGACGCCACCGGAGCCGGAGACGCGTTCCTGGCGGCGGCCCTGGTGTACCTCTCCGAGGACGAATGGGACGAAGGAACGATTCGCGAGGCGGCGCGGCGAGGGACGGCGGCCGGGGCGTTGGCCTGCACGGAATACGGGGCTATGGGAGCCCTGCCTACGGAGGACGAGCTCGAACGTTTCACGAACGGCGGATAACCGCTCCTAACGTCGGACCCGGCTGACCGAGACCGGCACGTCTACCAGCTCCGCCAACCGCTGGGCGAGAGGCTCCAAAGAAGGAAGCTCCGTCGCGGCGTGCCCGGCATCTATGGCGACGAGGCCCAAAGTCTCGGCGAGCAGCGCGTCGTGGTAGTCGAGGTCCCCTGTAACGTAAGCGTCGGCGCCGGAGGCCGCTGCCTCCCGGACGAAGGAGCCGCCCGATCCCCCGAGGACAGCGACGCGCTCGATCTTCCGCGCTGGAGCCGCGACGAGGCGGGCCGGAAAGCCCAAAGACTCCGAGACGCGGTCGCGCAGCTCATAGGGGCTAAGCGGCTCCAGCAACCTCCCAGCCCGACCGTAACCGCAGCCTTCCGGGTGGCCGTCTACGGGGTAGACGTCGAGAGCGGGCTCTTCGTAAGGATGAGCATCCCGGGCGGCCAACTCAACCCCGTGGGCGGCGTGGGCCGGGACCACGGTCTCGATCCTGAGCTCTGGCACCCTCTCTAAGCGGCCCTTCTCGCCCGCGTACGGGTCTGTTCCTTCGCCCCCGAAGAAGGTGCCCGTTCCGGGAGCGCGGAAGGTGCAGTGCGTGTACTCGCCGATGACGCCGGCGCCGGCTTCGGTCAGGGTGTCCGCCACCGTATCGGCGTCGTCCTCGGGGACGAAGACCACGAGCTTGCGCATGCTCCCGCGCGGAACCACGACCTCCAGCGGTCCCACGAGGCCCAAAGCCTCCGCAAGGGCGACCGAGACCCCTCCGGGGGCGGCGTCGTAGTTGGTGTGGGCGGCGTGGACGGTCAGGTTTCCCTGCATGGTGCGCATGATGAGACCGCCCGGGTAAGAGTTTGTGTCCACGCTTTTCAGGCCCCGGAAGATGAGCGGGTGGTGGAAGAGCAGGAAGTTCGCCCCTATCTTCTCCGCCTCCTCGAAAACCTCCGTCATGGGGGTGAGCGCGACCAGCACCCGGTTTACTTCACCGCCTAAAGATCCGACCTGGAGCCCCGGGTTGTCCCAATCCTCCGCCAGAGAAATCGGGGCTATCCTTTCTACGGCTTCGGCTATCTCCCTCGCGAGCGTCATGAGCTTCCCCTTGCCTTAGAATTCCTGGTTGTGACAAGGATAGCCGAGATCCTCTCCGCCGCGACGCGCCTGCCGCTCCTGGCCGTCCCGCTCTTCCTGGCCGTAGGCGTGGGGGTAGCCGGGTGGGAGGGGTTTCTCTGGGCGTCGCTCTGTCTCCTGCTGACCAGCGGGCTCTCGCTCGCCTACCTCGCGTACCTGGCGCGCTCGGGCAAGGTGCGGAACCCTCGCAAGATCCCACAAGAAGAAAGGGTGCGACCCCTCCGGGTGGTGGCGGGCCTGTACGCCGGGGCCTGGGTGGTCATTACACTCCTCGGCGCACCCGTTGAGCTGCGGGCGATCCTGCTCTCGTACGCTCTCGCGACCGCGGCCTTCGCCGCTCTTACACCGTTCGTAAACTGCTCTCTACACACGGCTGGAATCTCCGGGGCGTTGGTCTGTCTCTACTGTGTCTTCGGAGGATGGGGAGTCCTCTTCACGCCCGTGCTCCCGGTGGTCTGGTGGGCGAGAAGGACGCTCGGGCGCCACACCCACCCGGAACTGGCTTTGGGCACGTTGGTCGGAGGCGGGGTCACCTGGATCTCTTTTCAGTTGATAGCCTGAAATGTCCGCAGGGGCGCCGCAAGGGACGAGGAGCGGGGCTGTGCGCCGGAGTTTTTCGGAGGGCTTGCGTGCGTCCGTCCCCGTCGTCGTCGGCTACCTGCCGGCGGCTGTAGCCTTCGGGGTCGCCGCCCAGAGCGCCGGCTTGAACGCTACCGAAACCGTCTTGATGTCGCTCATCGTCTACTCCGGCGCGAGCCAGTTCGCTCTGGCGGGACTCCTGGCGGCGGGGGCCTCTTGGTTGGCGATGGCGGCGATCGGGCTCGTGCTCGGGATACGTCACGTGCTGTACGGTCCCTCCCTCGTCCCTCACCTCCGGCGCTTGGACACGGCTCGTGCGGCAGTCGCCGCGTTCGGCCTCACCGACGAGGTCTTCGCCGTGGCCTCCGTGAAGTTGACCCCAGGGCGGACCCCTCTGACAGGCTTCGGCTGGCTTCTGGGTCTCGAAACAGGCGCCTACGTCTCTTGGACTTTGGGCAGCTGGATCGGCGCCGTCGCAGGTACGGCCGTGGTGAGCGCGCTACCTTCCCTGGCGCCCGCGCTCTCCTTCGCCCTGCCCGCCCTCTTCGTGGCCCTGCTTGTGTCCCTCGTGAGACCGGGAGGTCCGGAACCCGGAAGAAGCGTGCCGGTCCCCGTCGCCGGTGCGGTCCTGGCGGCGGGAGTTGTCGCCGCGGCTCTCCACCTCGCGGGCCTGGAGAGCTGGAGCGTGCCCGCCGCCGGCGTGGCCGGACCGGCCGTCGGTCTCCTGCTCTGGAGGGTTGGCACCGGTGCGGGTTGAAGTCTTGTTGCTCTTCCTGGTCGTCGGGGCGGGGAACTACCTGATGCGCTTCCTGCCGCTTTTCTGGGCGCTCCGGCGCGGGGAAGCGAGGTCGGACGACGCTCCGGGCAGAAGGCTTAGCGACCTGCTGCCGTTCGTGGGACCGTCCGTCGTCGTGGCGTTGCTGGTGACATCAATTCTTCCCGAAACCTTCGAGGCCGGGTACGGGGCGGAGTCGGCCCGCACGGGGCTCGCGCTGTTACCGACGCTCGTCATCGCCGTGCGTTCCGGCAACCTGGGGCTCACGGTGCTCGTCGGGGTGGCGGCGTACTGGCTGGTTTCGCTCTTGGTGTAAGGGCCTGAAATCGCTCACCATTGTCGGTTGGGTTGATTGTCGACGCGGTACGGGGGTTCCTTCTCGACAAGCCCGTGGGCACGGCCGGCTGGCAGGCCTTCGCCTGGTGCGCGGGGATACTGGTGGTCTTCGTGACTCTCTCGGTGTCTCTATACAGGCGCACGACGGCGTGCTGACGCAGGCAGCACCGCAGTCCTGACAGGCGCTAGAGTTGACCTCCGCCGTCGATCATCCTCACGAGCTTGCGCAGCACGAGGATGAGATATTCTGTAGCGGAATCGCCGAGCGCAGGAGGACCACGTGTCAGGAGGGCTGATACCCGAAGAGTGGGTCGGGAAGTACGTCTCCCTGGAGCTCGGGGCCAACGAACCCGTCCGGCTCACCGCGAGGTTGGAAAGGGTCGCCGACGGCGGCATCGTCGTCCTCGTCAGGATCGCGATCCCGAGCCCGGAGCCCAGAGGACGGTTCGCCACCCCCTCGTACGCGACGAAGTTCGTCGTCAGGTGCTATCCCTGGCATACCGTGTACTCGGTCCGTTTGTTAGAGCCCGAAGAAAGAGAAGCGTTAGAGGCTTGGCCTCCGGAGACAGGAGAGGCTCCGTAAGATACCCGCGGCAAGGGAAGGAGAAGCAGCGTGAGAAGGAGATTAACCCTCCTCTTCTTGGCAGCGTTCGTCGCGATATTCGGCGCGGCGGCGTGCGGAGGGGTGGAAGAGGAGGTGCAGAAGCAGGTAGAAGAGCAGGTGGAGGAGGGAAGGACACAGGTAGAGGAGCAAGTGGAGGAGGGGAGGACGCAGATAGAACAGGAAGCGCAGGAAGTACAGAAGCAGGTAGAAGAAAAAGTGGGAGAAGGGCAATAGCTTCCCGTGAGCCTCGCCCGCGAATGGCCAGAGTTTTGAGGCTCCTGGCCTCCCCTTAGCTCTGAGATCCGCCTTAACTACGTCCGTCGGTTCTTACTCCTCCTCATCTCCAGCTTCGTCCGGCACGTTCTCTTGCGTGCACCTGCTTATGGCGTCGTGGAACTGTTCTCGGTCGAGGTTCGGATAGATCTCCTCTATCCTGTTCACGAACGTCTCGATGGCCACCTCCGTCTCGCTCTTTCCTTGGGGTAAGTGTTCCGACTCCGACACCGCGCCTCCTTTCGCCGAAACATACCACTCCGACGGCGGTAATCTACCCCCGTCCCATGGTCCCTAAAAACGATGTACGATAGCGGTGCCGGAAGCACCAGAACACAAACGAGAGAGGTCAGAATCCCTCAACCAGGCCTCCGGTCTGGCAAGCAGCCTATCGTGCAACCTTCGGTGCCTGTGCATACTCGCAAGAGTGTCCACGCGAGGGTTTCTGTGCTGGCGCTTCTTTGCTCCTCGAAGCGGCTTTCCTCAATGAGTGCTATATCTTGGAGAAGGCTTCTTCTACTGGGTTAAAGTCCGGAGAGTAGGGCGGCAGGAGAACTAGCAGGCGGGACCGGGACAAGACTAGTAGGTGAAATGCTTGATCGGCTCGCCTTTAACGCCGATTTCGGTCATCGCCTCGAGGCCGATGTCCAGGTGCAAATCGACGTAGCGCTCGGTTACCGCTTTGTCGCTCCGCTCGGTCTTGACGCCTTCGGGCGCCAGCGGAATGTCGGAGACGAGAAGCAACGCGCCGCGCGGAATCTGGTTGGCGACGCCGGCCGCGAATATCGTCGCCGTCTCCATGTCGATGCCTATGACCCGCAGCGATCTAAGGCGCTTCTTGAACTGTTCGTCGTGCTCCCAAACGCGCCGGTTTGTTGTGTAGATGACGCCGGTGCGATACTCCATCTCTGCCTCGACGATCTTCGACGAGACGAACTTGTGCAGCTTAAAGGAGGCATCGCCGGCACTTCCGGCGGCAGATAATCGTCGGAGG
>JALZEL010000170.1 GCA_030862075.1 Actinomycetota bacterium
CAGAGGACTACGAGCAGGCCGCCGCCTTCAAGCAACGCATCGAGCAGCTCAAGCAGGAGCTCGACCAGCAGCAGCAGGGCTGGGCTGGGCGTAGGGAGTCGGATGCCCCCGAGGTGACGCGCGAGGACATCGCTCGCATCCTCGAGGAGTGGACCGGCGTGCCCGCGACGAATATCGTCCAGGAGGAGGCAGAGAGGCTCCTCAGCCTCGAGGCCGTGCTACACGAGCGGGTCGTCGGCCAGGAGAAAGCCGTCGGCGCCGTCGCCGAGGCCATCCGTCGTGCCCGCGCGGGCGTCAAGGACCCGAAGCGGCCGGTCGGTAGCTTCATCTTCCTCGGGCCCACAGGCGTCGGGAAGACCGAGCTCGCGCGCACCCTGGCCGAGTACCTTTTCGGCGAGGACGATGCCATGATCCGGATAGACATGTCCGAGTACCAGGAGAAGCACACGGTCTCCAGGCTCGTCGGCGCGCCCCCGGGCTACGTGGGCTACGAGGAGGCCGGGCAGTTGACGGAGGCGGTGAGGAGGCGTCCCTACAGCGTGGTGCTCTTCGACGAGATCGAGAAGGCCCACCCGGACGTCTTCAACACCCTGCTCCAGATCCTAGACGACGGGCGCCTGACGGATGCCAAGGGGCGGACGGTTAACTTCCAGAACACAGTCATCATCATGACCTCGAACGTCGGGAGCCAGCACCTTGTCTCCGAGAGGCAGTTTGGCTTCACGGCGCGCGATGGCGTGGACTTTAGGGAGACCGAGCGGCGCGCCAGTGACGCCCTGGAGCGTTCGTTTAGGCCAGAGTTCCTGAACAGGATAGACGAGATTATCGTCTTCCAGCCGCTTACGAAGGGCGACGTCCTCGAGATCGTGGACATTATGCTGGGGCGCCTGAACAAGCACCTGGAGAGCCAGAAGGTCTCCGTCGAGATTACCCAGAGCGCCAAGGAGTTCCTCGCCGAGGAGGGCTACGATCCGAAGTTCGGCGCGCGTCCGCTCGCACGGGCCATCCGCCGCTTCATCGAAAATCCCCTCTCGAGCCGTATCATCGGCGGCGAGTTCGATCCCGGCGACACGGTAGTTGTGGACCGGTCGCAGGACGGGCGCGACGAGCTCACGTTCAAGGTAAAGGAACGCGCCACCCAAGAGGCCAGCAGCTAAAGCCCGACGCAGCGTGCGCAACACAGGGGCTCCCCGATCGGGGAGCCCCCTTATTTTGACCGCATGTCGGCGGCCATCTTCTCCGGTCCGGCCTCCGGCGAGCCCGTGAAACTACGCAACCCATCCACAAGCCAGCGTCGCTCTTCCTTGCCCGGGCCGAGAGTATACGCTCTTCGATGGCCTCCACCACCCGATGGGCCTGAACCACCAGCCCCACACCCTCCTCCGTCAGGTAGGCCTGTAGCACGCGGCCGTGTTTCGGGTGGCTTCGGCGCACCACGAGTCCGGTGGTCTCAAGGTTCGTCACGATCCCGTTCATCGTCGGCGGCGTGACGAAGCTGTGGCGAGCTAGCGCCGCCCCCGATAACCCCGGCGACTCCTCTAACGCGCTCAACGTCGCGTACTGGGGCGTCGTCAGCCCTAACTCTCGCAAGGCCTTATCAAGCTTCTCCTCGGCTTCGGTCTCGGAAGCCGCATCCTTAGACGCATCTTTCCGGGGATCCCGAACGAGAGTGATGTCCCGACCAGAATCGGCGACAGGGCAGCATTCAAACTGACGACCCTCATGACCGCCAGGACGATTCCCGAATAACTCGCCGCCAAGACCAACCTCTTCGTTCCGCCATCTATGCCCTCGACCCTTCCGTCACTTGCCCGAGTACCCGAAAAATAACGTACTATAAAACCGACCGGTTGGTTTGTACTAAAGCGAAACGGGTAGGTTGGGAGCGATGGTGGACGAACATAGAAAGGGCGAGGGATGAGCTCGGTCGATCTGGATTCCTTGAAGGAGAAGGACAGTTTGGTCAAGGACCTCGGGATAGAGTACGTAGAGACGGAGCCCGAGAGCGTGGTGATGAGGATGCCGGTCGATGCACGTCACGTCCAGCCGCTCGGGTATCTGCACGGCGGGGCCAGCGTGGTTCTGGCCGAGACCGTGGCGACCACCGGGGCCTGGATCAACTGCCCGCCGGGGAAGGTGGCGTTCGGGTCGGAGATCAACGCCAGCCACTTGAGGCCCAAAAGATCGGGCACTCTGACCGCGGTCGGGAATCCGATCCAGGTGGGGCGCACGAACCAGGTCTGGGAGATCCGGATACACGACGAGGACGACAGACCCGTGTGCGTTTCCCGTTGCCGCCTCGCGGTGGTAGATGCCGAGCAATGAAGAAGGGCGAACATACGCGCCGCGCCATCGTCGAGAAGGCCGCCAGGGTCTTCAACACGAAGGGATATTTTGGCTCCTCGATGAACGATCTCGTACGGGAGACGGGCCTCGAGAAGGGCGGCATCTACAACCACTTCGCGAGCAAGGAGGAGCTGGCCCTAGAAGCCTTCGACTACGCGACGGCCCTTATGCGAGAGCGATTTAGTTCGGCGCTCGAAGGTCGGGAGGGAGCCCTAGAGCGCCTCTTCGCCGTAGTGGACGTGTTGGGCGGCCAGGTCGATGATCCGCCCGTCGCTGGCGGTTGCGTCGTGCTCAACACCGCCGTGGAGTCCGACGACGCCCACTCGGAGCTCAAAGAGAGGGCCAGAGAAGCGATGAACGGGTGGCTCCGACTCGTCGGCAGAATCACCAAAGAAGGCGTGCAAACCGGTGAGCTCAAGCCGGGCACCGATCCCCGGGAGACGGCGAGCGTGGTCGTGGCGACGCTGGAGGGCGCGGTAATGTTGAGCAGGCTCTACGACGATCCGGCGCACATGAGGAGGGCGATGGACCACCTCAAAGACCACCTGAAGTCCATAGCTCAGTCTCGAAGAATAGAGAGAAGCGATGCATGTGAGCAGGACTAACGAGAGGAGCCGCACTCTGGGCGGGAAAGATCCGCTAGCGGGGCTGCGGGCTGCTCTCCTCGCATGATGGCCCGCAGGTATTCAAGCTCTCTCATCTCTTTGGCGGCTTTTGCTCCGCTAGCAGAGCTCATGGGTTTCGGTGCTGTCGAGGCCGAGGAGGGGCGGGGGGTCTTTCGTCGGTACTATTGCTTCCGGCTGGCTCACGGATCGCTACCACTCCCGGAAGCTGCTCGCGGTCTACTACTCCTTGCGCGGCCTCTCGCTGCTGCTCCTGCCGTTCGTCACTGACTTCGCGGGGCTTCCCGTCCTCGTGGTCTTCTTCAGTCTCGACTACATCGCCATAGTACCCCGACGATCGCCCTCGTCGCCGATAAGCTAGGCAGGATGCACATCGGCGCGGTCTTCGCTCCTACTTCTTCTCGCATCAGGTCGGCGCGGTTATGGCCGCCTACCTCGGAGGGATCGCCTACGGCGCTTTGGGTAACCACACGGCGGCGTTCCTGGCAGCGGGTATCCTGGCGATCCTGGCCGCCCTCATGGCCTCCCGCATAAACCGCGAGCCGCTGCCGCCGGTTCCGGATGGGCAGCGCCCCTAGAGTGCGGTCTTCTTCCCCCCGAGGAGGAACCTCTTTGACTCCTCGTTGAATGCCTTTGCCCGCTCGTCGTGGGGCAGGAGGGCGGCGTCCCTGAAGACTTTTAGCTTCGCCCGGGGATTCCTTTGGATAAACCGCTGCGCCTGTGAGACCGGCGTGGTCCTCGCTTCCTGGCCCCAGGCGACGAGGGTCTTGTGGGGAACTCGCGGGAAGAGGTCCGAGATCCCGAGGTTGAGCTTGCCGGAGACGAAGGCCGCCGGGAAGTGTTTCGCTCCCGGCTGGTGGCTCGTGCGGTAGTAGTCCTCGACCAGCTGGTCCGTGACGAACTTCGGGTCGTGGTAGGCCATGTTGACGAGGTAGTAGCGAATACCTCGCCGGGAGACGATGGCGTTGTAGAGGGCGCTACCGAGAACGGGCGCGTAGAACGCATTGTATACGGCGTCGCCCAAGCGCCCGGAGACCCGATCCAGGCTCCCGAGGCCGGTGGGGCAGATCAAGACCAGCCTCTCGAAGAGCCGCGGGCTCCTGACGGCCGCGGGCACGATAAGCGCCGCCGAGAGCGAGCTGGCGACAAGATGTGTTGGTGTCCCGATCTCCTCCCGTGCGAAGTCCGTGACCTGCGCAGCGACGTCTTCGGGCCCGTAAGAGCGCCACGGCCTCTCTGAGAGGCCGCATCCTAGGAGATCCAGGGCGTAAACCCGGAAATCTCTCGCCAACTCCCGGAAGTTCTTCCGAAACTCGTATGAGGACGCCCCCGCGTAGACGCCGTGCACGAGCAAGAGCGGCTGCGCGCCGGGATCTCCCGCCACCTGGTACGCCAGCCTCCAACCCCGCCAGGGGTAGCGCCGCTCCTCGCCGCCGATGCGGGCTGGGTCCCCGACCTTCGCGAGCCTCCGATTCGACGCCGCAAGCCCGCCGACCGCCCCCGCTACCGCCAACGTCGCTCCGATCTTCATCACGTCCACCCTCCGCTCTCCGAAACGTCCCAGCGTGTTGAAAAACTCCTTCGCGCCATTTTCTGCCCCCCCATTCAGGGGCTTTAACGGCTTTGCACAAAAATCCGGATAGTGCCCCCAGATTTTGTGGTTTTAAGAAGCCTTAGTTCGAGAAGTTGTGTTGCCAAGGGACTTTTGTGCAAAGCCGGCTTTAACCCAGGTTTTGTAGTGTTTTGGGCTGGTTTTTAGGTGTTTTGGGCCTGTTTTGGAACCACCGATCGGTCCGACAACGACTCTTTCAACAGCCTCGTCCTGTACTAAGATCGTTCCTTGCGTACGCAAGAAGAAAAACTGGCGGAGCGGACCTTGACACGTCGACTACCCCCGGACGAAGATCAACTTACTTACGTGACAGCTCAAGTAAGTGCTAGATGGGAAGCGTCGGAGCCCTTACCCTTACGCGTACGTTCTCCGGTGCAGGGACTGTGGGGTGCCAGACGGAGGGGAGAAGGTGAATACCGTGGACCGGCTACTCCTCGCTCCATCGCCTGAAGACCCTCCTGATCGCCCTGCTCAAGATAGACCGGTCCTTCGTCCGGGACGTCGCGACCGACCCCGACAGCACGAC
>JALZEL010000100.1 GCA_030862075.1 Actinomycetota bacterium
GAGCCGGCCCTGACCATGCCCGACATCCACTGGGGGTACGGCTTCCCCATAGGCGGGGTTGCGGCGTTCGATCCGGAGAAAGAAGGCGTGGTAAGCCCCGGCGGGGTGGGCTTCGACATCAACTGTGGGGTGCGGCTCCTGGTCGCGGAGCTGAGCCGGGAGGAGGTGGACCCCCACGAGGGCCGCATGGTGCAAGACCCGCGCAAGAACCGCCTGGCGGACGCGCTCTACGAGAGCGTCCCGTCGGGCGTGGGCAAGGGCCGCATGGACGTCGGGTTCGGCAGGAAAGACCTCGAAGGTGTTCTGGTCGACGGAGCCGGTGCGCTGGTGGAGCGCGGGTACGGGGAACCCGAGGACCTTGAGAATATCGAGTCCAATGGACGGCTCCCCGGCGCAGATCCTGAAGAAGTCTCCGAGCGGGCGTACGAGCGCGGCGTCTCCCAGCTCGGCACTTTGGGGTCGGGCAACCACTTCCTCGAGGTGCAGTACATCGACGAGATCTACGATGATGAGGCGGCCCGGGCCTACGGTCTTTCTCTGGGGCAGGTCACCGTCCTGATACACTCCGGCTCCCGCGGCCTCGGACATCAGGTCTGCCAAGACTACGTCGAGCGCTGCATGGGGGCGGCGCAGAAGTACGGCATAGAGCTTGAAGATAGGCAGCTCGCCGCGGCGCCCATAAAGAGCCCCGAAGGGGGAGCCTACCTCAAGGCCATGTCTGCCGCTGCAAACTTCGCCTTCGCGAACCGCCAGCTCATCACCCACTTTACGCGTCACGCCTTCGCGTCGGCGGGGTTTGGATCGGAGGAGCATCCATTGAGGGTGCTCTATGACCTTGCGCACAACAACGCGAAGTTCGAGGAGCACGACGGCCGCGAGGTGCTGGTGCACCGCAAGGGCGCCACCCGCGCTTTCGGCCCCGGGAACGAGGAGCTGCCGGAGCGCTACCGCCCGGTAGGCCAGCCGGTCCTGGTGCCGGGAGACATGGGTCGCTACTCTTTCGTGCTGGCCGGCACGGAGGGTGCCATGAGCGAGACCTTCGGCTCCAGCGCACACGGGGCGGGGCGCAAGATGGGTCGCCGCCGGGCGAAGAAGGCTGCCAAAGGCCGAAACTTGAGGCGGGAACTAGAGGACAAGGGCATCCTGATCCGGGCCGCGAGTAAGGCTACGATCGACGAGGAGATGTCCGAGGCCTACAAGGATGCGGCCGAGGTCGTCGACGCAACGGATGGTGCGGGCATCGGGAAGAAGGTGGCGCGTCTCAGGCCCCTGATCGTGGTCAAGGGTTGAGGGGCCGGTGCGCCGTGCCACAAACTGGTTGTTGGGTCGCAGTCGAAGGGTGATGTACATGCGCTACGAAGCAACACCCTTTAGGGACAGGGAAGACGCCGGACGAAGACTCGCCGAGCGGTTGGCCGGGTACCGGGACGAGAGCCTCATGGTCCTCGCGCTGCCGCGGGGAGGGGTGCCGGTGGGGTACGAGATCTCCCGCGCTTTAGACGCGCCGCTCGACGTCTTTCTCGCGCGCAAGCTCGGCGCCCCCGGCCAGCCGGAGTTCGGCATCGGCGCCGTCGCGCAGGGCGGGGTGCGCGTCCTCAACGAGCACGCCGTCCGAACTTTGGGGATACCCGACGATTACATCGAACGGGTCGCAGAGAGGGAGACGGCGGAGATAGAGCGACGTCTCAAGCTACTGCGCGACGACCGCCCCGAGCCCGGGGTCCGAGGGAGGACCGTGATCCTGGTGGACGACGGCCTCGCCACCGGCGTAACTGCGCGGGCGGCTATTGAAGCCCTCCGCCAGCGTTCCCCGCAGCGCCTCCTCCTGGCCGTGCCCGTATGCGCCGCGCAGACGGCGGAGACAATACGTTCCGAGGTCGACGAGCTGGTCTGCCTCGAAGCGCCCTCCGACCTCATGGCCATAGGTCTCTGGTACCGGGACTTCGAGCAGGTTTCGGACGAGGAGGTCATCGAGTTGCTTGAGAACGCCCGGAGCGCCGCTGCAGAGTAGGAGCGCTGCTGAACAGCGAATCGAGACTTGGTGGAGAAGAGGGAGCGGTTCAGGTCACGGCCGGGTCGGTCGTCCTCGAAGGAAAACTGGGCGTCCCCGAAGGCGCGCGAGGCGTGGTGCTGTTCGCGCATGGTAGCGGGAGCGGCCGGCACAGCCCCCGGAACCGCTACGTTGCAGGGATGCTCCGCGAGGCGGGGCTTGCGACCTTGCTCGTCGACCTCCTCACGAGCGAGGAAGAGGAGGTGGACCTGCGAACGCGCC
>JALZEL010000306.1 GCA_030862075.1 Actinomycetota bacterium
CCGCCGGATCCCTTGCTCTTCGCGGCTTTGTTTATGGCCCCTTTGGCCTCTTTCCCCAACTTGCCCATGCGTTCAGACCTCTCCTTCCACCCGAGTGGGTATCTCGTTACCGCTATCCTTACCCCTCCGAGGCGCCTCGAACCCTGCCCATCAGGAAAGGGGCAGTTCGTCAACCGTCACGGCCCTGCTCGGAAAGGCCGATTGCCTGATGATGAAGCGAACGAAAAGAGGAAGACGAGACGGGCGCTTTGACAAAACAGCGGATTTTCGGAGTGGAGCCGAGGGGATTCGAACCCCTGATCTCCGCTGTGCAAAAGCGGGTACTTAATGTGGTGGTTATTCACCCTTGTTCAAAAACTACTGCAAATTAGCATCTTATCTCTAGCAACACATCGTGAATTTTTGCGGTTGTTCGCCTGGGTAGGTGTCAAATTGGTGTCAACTGGTGTCAGCCCTGCCCATACCTCAACGCACCCATCTATCGGCCTATGTTTCCCTGGAGTTTGCGAAAAAATGAAGCGTCGACGAGCAGACTTTTGTTAGAACGAGGGAGGGAGACGTCTCAATCGATCTCGAACCACACGCACGCGTGCTTGTTGTGCTCGACTCCCCAGCGGTCCGAGATCGTCTCGACGATGGGCAGGCCCCACCCGCCCCTCAGGTCGGGCCGCGGGCAAGGCTTCGAAGGTATCTCGAAGCCGGGTCCCGGATCACATACCCTCCCGCGCACCGAACTCGCCGAGACCGACACCGTAAGAGAGATCTGCTCATCGGACGAAAGCCCTGCGTGGAGGATGCTGTTGGTCACCAGCTCGCTCACCACCAGCCGGACGTCCTCGAGCTTCTCGGGCGGCAAGAGGTCCGCCAGCCGGTCCAGGGCATGGCGGGCGGTCGTGACGACCTCGGGGTCGGGGGTGAGTCTCACATCGATCTCAGCTACCATCAAGAACCCGCAGCGCATCGTCTAGCATTGCAAGCGTTACTTACCCTCGGTCACGCGTCGCTACACGCCGCACGGCCGTGCATCTACGCTATTGGCGGAAGGAGGGGACACACGCTAGACTAGTCGCGAGCATCGGCAACCGTTGGCTATCTTGATGTTAAGTGCCGTTAACAGAGGTGGGGATGCCCGGACAATCGAAGCTGGAAAGCAGCAAAACCGCGAGCCATCCTTCGGCCGCCCGTACGTCGCCTCAGACTAGTTCTTGAGAGCATGCGCCCCCGAGACCTAGGAATAGGCAAGCTCTTCGAAAGAATTCGCGACGCGGCCATCGTCGCGCACGCAAAAACCCAGCGAATAGTTCTCTGGAATCAGGCGGCCACCAACATCTTCGGGTACTCGACTTCAGAGGCGCTCGAACTGCGCGTCGAGGCTTTGGTTCCCGAGCGCCTGAAGGACCGGCATCGGGCGGGCATTACCCGCTACGCCGAGACGGGTCACGGGACCTACATCGACTCGCCTGGGCCGCTCGAGTTGCCCGCCCTAAGGAAGGGCGGCGAGGAGATCTACGTTGAACTGTCCCTCAGCCCTATCGGGCTGGTGAGCGAAGCTGATGATAGTGAACGCTACGTGCTCGCCATCGTCCGCGACATCACCGCCCGCAAGCGGGCGGAAGAAGAGGTCAGGCGACTTACCGGGGACCTCGAAAACAGGGTTGCGCAGCGCACCGAGCAATTGGAGGAGAGGGAGCGAAGGCATCGGGAGAGCGAGGAGCGCTTCCGGGGGACCTTCGAGCAGGCGGCGGTGGGCATGGCCCACGTGGGCACCGACGGGCGCTGGCTCAGGGTGAACCGTAGGCTCTGCGACATCGTCGGCTACGAAAAAGCGGAGATGCTCGGGCTGACCTTCCAAGACATCACCCACCCTGACGATTTAGAGGCCCACTTAGAGTACGGCCGCCAGCTGCTGGCCGGGGAGATAGGGACCTACTCGATGGAGAAGCGCTACTACAAGAAGGACGGCTCGATCGTGTGGATAAACCTCACGGTCTCGCTGGTGCACCCTCCTTCAGACGAGCCCCGCTACTTCATCTGTGTTATCGAGGACATTACGGAGCGCAAGAGAATCGAGGAAGCACAGCGCTTCTTGGCTGAGGCCGGCACGACGCTCTCCTCCTCGCTCGATTACCGGACCACGCTGGCCCGCGTGGCACGTCTCGCGGTGCCCTTCCTCGCCGACTGGTGCGTGGTAGATGTCCTCGAGAAGGACGGCTCGCTCGACCGGCTGGCGGTCGCCCACCAAGACCCGGAGAAGGTCGCGCTGGTACAAGAGCTGCAAAAAAGCTACCCGCCAGACCCGGACGCGCCGCGTGGGGTAGGGCAGGTGTTGCGCACCGGCAGGCCGGAGCTCGGCCCCGAGATCACCGAATCGCTCCTGGAGGAGGCCGCTCGCGACGCCGAGCACCGCGAGATCCTTGGGGAGCTGGGGTTGAAGTCCTACATGATAGTGCCGCTGGTTGCGCGGGGGCGGACTTTGGGAGCGATCTCGCTGATATCGGCGGAGTCGGGGCGGAGATACCGGCAAGCCGAGCTGGGGCTGGCCGAAGAACTCGCTCGCCGCGCGGCGCTCGCCGTGGACAACGCGCGGCTCTACAGGGACCGCGCTCAGGTCGCCCGTACCCTCCAGGAGGGTCTCCTGCCCTCACGGTTGCCCGAGGTGCCAGGAGTGGAGGTAGGCTTGTGCTACCTGTCCGCCGGGGAGGTAGACGTAGGAGGCGACTTCTACGACCTCTTTGAGACGAGGATGGTGGGCCAAAACAGTACCTCCGAGCCCTCCTCCTCGTGGGTGGTCGTGATCGGCGATGTGTCCGGCAAAGGTGCCGAGGCCGCTGCCGTGCTCGCGCTCGCCCGCTACACCATACGCGCGTTGGCAATGCGCGAGTCGCACCCCTCGGACGTGCTCACCGGTCTGAACGAGGCCATGCTGCGCCAGAGGCGCGAGCACGACGACCATAAGTTCTGCACGGCAACCTACGCGAGACTAGAGACGAACGAAGGAAATACTAAGGGTGGGGCCCAGGTAACCGTCTGCTGCGGCGGCCACCCGCCGCCCTTTGTGCTCAAGGCGGACGGGAGCATCCACAAGGTAGGGCAGCCAGGACGCGCCATAGGCGTGTTCGACGATATGAACCTTACCGAGCAGGAGGCCAGCCTGTCCCCCGGCGACGCCTTGGTCCTCTATACCGACGGCGTGGTCGAAGCTCAGTCCCCAGATGGCCTCTTCTTCGGCGAGGAGCGGCTCGTGACTCTCTTGCGCTCCTCGGTCGCTCTCGACGCTGCGACCATCGCCGGCCGTGTAGAGAGCGCCGTTCTAGACTTCCAAGGGCAGGCCCCCAGGGACGACATCGCCGTGCTGGTGCTGCGCGCCTCCGGCTAAAGCCTCCCCAAGCCGCTTTATAAGTGGAGCCGAGGGGATTCGAACCCCTGACCTCCGTTGTGCAAATGCGGAGTTATAGTATCGCGGTTGTTCGCTGATGTTCAGAAACTCCTGCAAATAAGCGTCTTTTCTCTTATGAGTTATCGTAGACGTTCGTCATTGTTCGCCCGGGTTGGTGTACTAATTGGTGTACATGCCGGTTCGGCATTTCGGCAGTCAAAAAGTTCAGCGAAAGTCAATAGCCCACTGGCCGAGGTACGATAACCCCGACCCGCTCCTGTCTCGGCTATCTAGTCACGAGCGTCGCCGGAAAGTCGAGCTCGAGATCCGAGTAGATCGCCTGAGCCGCGTTCCTCCCCGGCGCCATCGACACGCCAGGCCCGGGATGGCTGCCCGACCCGCAAAGATAGACGTTCGGGACCGGCGCCCGATATTCACCCATCTCCGGAATGGGCCGCATCGACTCGATCTGATACGGCAAGTAGGCGCCGTGCGCGAGCGTCCCGTGAACCGCGCTGATGATGGTCCGCTCCAGATCTGCTGGGGAGTGCACCACTCGCTTGAGGATCTTACGTTTGAGGTCCGGGATGTAGCTTTCGGTGAGCATGTCGATTACGTAATCGGCATATTGCTCTTTGACCTCATCCCAGTTGCGCCCGCCGATCACGCCTGTAGCATCCCCCTTGATCTCGTAGGGCACGGGTTGCACGACGAATTTCATCAGCGCCTTGCCCGTCGGGGCGCGGCCCGGGTCCACAGCGGAGTCGTTGCAGATGAGGACGAAGGGGGACGCGGGTAGCTTGCCGCTGCGGACTTCGAAGTAAATCTGCGCGCTGTAGTCCAGCGTTGCGGAAGTAGGGTGCACGTAAGCAGATCGCCGGGCCTCCGGTCCTGCCTTGTACTCGACCGGGCCATCGAGCGCAACGTAGATCGGCATCACCGAGTCCCCCCACTCGTAGCGTCTGATCTTCATGGCGACCTCCGCTCCGACGATATCCTCGCCGAGCAGCCGCAGCGTAAGCTGCCGAGGGTCCACGTTTGAGGCGACTAACTTGCCAACCGGAATCTCCTCGCCGCTCTTCAGACGAACCGCGGTCGCCCGGCCGTCATCGACCAAGACCTTGGCCACCTCGGCGTTCGTCCTGATCTCACCGCCCTTGTCCTTAAGGTACGCTGCGAGTGCTAGGGAAAGGTTGTGCATCCCGCCCTTTACGGCGTTGTTTCCGAGGTCCTGGATGATGGAAGCAAACAGCCAGGCCAGCCGCGCGCCGCCGGCATCATCCGGAGCGCTGCCGACATGAAGCGCAAAGGAACCGACCAGGACCTTGGTCTCTTCGGCTTCGAAGGTCTCGTTGCACCACGACCGCAGGGACTGCATCTCAAAGCGGTACGCGTCCATCCCGCCTGGGGCCTGCACTAGCGCGGCTACCTCGGTGGCCAACGAGGGCGGAGGCGCGTTGAGGAAGGCAGCGATCCGGTCTTTTTGGGTGAGGTAGTTGCCGAACAGTGTTCGCCAGGTCTCCGCGTCTTTCTTCGAGTACCGCGCGATGCTCTCGCAAGTCTTCTCGAGGTCTCGCCAGACGGAGACGATGCCCCCATCTGGGAAGATATGGGAATATCCCGGGTCGGGGTGAATCAGTCTGAAGCCATACTTCACTAGCTCGAGCTCGTGCGGGACTGGGGAAAGGATCGCGAACTCGTAGCCAAACGCATGTATGTCCGAATGGAAGCCGGGCAAGGTGATCTGCTCGGTGATCGTCATCCCTCCGACGGAGTGGTACTGCTCGAGTACGAGCACTTTCATTCCGGATTTCGCGAGGTAACAGGCACAAGTCAGACCGTTGTGTCCCGCCCCGATAACCACGGCATCATACTGTGTCGACACCAACTCACCCCCAACCATTCATCGGTGATCTCAGGATCGTTATCTTATATTAGGGCGTGTTCGATGAATCTTAAACGAAGGCAATCAGACCAAAAACGCGCGAAAACGGTTAGTTATCCAGAGCCTGTTCCCGCTGCCCAGCGTGTCGCGGCAGCCCACCCTTAGCTCTAAGTGCAAGCTACTAAACAGCTAAGCACCTCCAAGCTAACATTGAAGCTTCGCAGTGCCGGGGAGTGTCAGAGTCGTTCGGGAGGCCTCACCTAAAGAGTTCGGTCGAAGAGTCGTAGAAATAGCACGGCATTATTCCAAACATATCTTGAAGGCAATCAGCTCCTTTAGGGGTTGTGTATTTCTCTTGACTTCCCTACCCTTCCTCTCTAGGAGCAGCGATGTTAAGGGGAAGGTAAATATGTCACAGCAAGGACCCAACTTCACCAAGCCGACGCTCGGAGTCGTGAGCTAACCTGGCATCGCTCTTATTAGGCGGTTTTCGGTAAGACTCGCCGAGGTTACTAAGCACGAACCATGAGTAGTGTTCATCGACACTCTGCCACTACCGCGAGCGACACGCTCAAAGGCCTCGGGCTGCCCGCTGCAGTGAGTATCGGTGTCGGCGGCATGATCGGTGCTGGAATCTTTTCCATCCTCGGCGTAGTCGCTAGCGTAAGTGGCACCGCACTTCCCATATCATTCTTACTCGGCGGCGTTGTCGCTATACTAGCTGCGTATTCATACTTGAAGCTCGGCGTACGCTACCCCAGCGTGGGCGGCGCTAGCCAATTCCTCGTCGAGGAATACGGGAATGGCCTACGTAGCGGTGCACTTAACATCTTCCAGTACTTCGCGTACATCATCGCCATAGCGCTCTACGCCCGTGGGTTTGCCGGCTACGCTACAACGTTCTTCCCCAACAGCACTACCGCTTGGCTAGACGAAGCCTTTGCGGTAGGAATCGTAGCACTCTTTACGCTGGTAAACTTCCTCGGTAGCCGGGTAATGGGACGAGCTGAGACGGCCATCGTGGCGATCAAGGTGGGCGTCCTAGTACTCTTTATCGCCGCTGGTATTTTCTTCGTCGAACCGGGTCGACTGGCGCCCTCAGGATGGGGTGAGTCTCAGAACATACTCTTTGGCGCCGGGATCCTGTTTATCGGTTACGAGGGTTTTGGCCTGATCACTAATGCTGCCGGAGAGATGACGAATCCCCGTCGAGAGCTGCCGCGGGCCATCTACCTCTCCGTAGCCATGGTCATCGCCATCTACTTGCTCGTTGCCGTCGTGGTAATCGGTAACCTGAGCATCTCCGCGTTGAGGGCCGCTGAAGACTCGGCGCTGGCGGAGGCAGCTAGGCCCTTCCTCGGTCAGTTCGGCTTCACGCTGATCGCCATTGCCGCACTCCTCTCGACCTCCTCGGCGGTCAACGCGACGTTGTTCGGTGCGGCCAACGTCTCCTACCAAGTCGCCAAGGACGGTGAGCTACCAGAGAGCTTCACACGCAAGGTGTGGTCGCGCAACTCCGAGGGGCTGTTCATCACGGCTGGGCTGGTAATCGTGTTCGTAGCGCTCTTCGATCTAGGGCCCATCGCCATGATGGGCAGTGCCGCCTTCTTGGTCGTCTATGGCGCTGTTAGCTTCGGCCACTTACGTATACACCACGAGACGGGGGCCAGGCCCACGATAATCTGGGCTTCGCTCATCGCTCTCCTGGTTATGTTCGTCCTACTAATGATCTACATCCTAAATAATCAGCCAGCCGCCGCTGTCGCTCTCGTGGTGACGCTAGGGATTAGCCTGCTCGTCGAATGGGCCTACCGTCGGCGGACGGGCCGTCGCTTACACCGTCTTGCCGAAACATTGTGCGAAGAGAATCCTCCTGAGAGTGGGCAAAGCCGGAGAAGCAGGTAACAGGACTCCAACCCCCTATACGGGATGGAGTTAAGCTTCTACAGCCGCGCGCCGCTAGGAAGTAGCGTAGGCTGTATGGAACATGGGCGCTGTAATAACCACATGATAGAAAAAGGTGACTTCTTCACATGTACTTGGAAATAGAACGACGTCTGTTTGTTGAGGGATTCCCCTCGAATCATGGGTAAAATGGGGAGACTTATCACTGCCACGGAAAGCGGCGCGTTTGTAGAGGCCATCGAACTCGGCCCGATAGCCTCCGGCCCTCTAGACGGACTAAGCTTCGCCGTCAAGGACCTTATCGACGTCGGCGGTTATAAAACCGGATGCGGCAACCCAAGCTGGCAGGCTACTCACCCCGTGGCTGCCGTGAACGCGGTGTGCGTGGAGCAGCTCCTCAATGCCGGCGCTCGATGCGTGGGGAAGACGGTCAGCGATGAGCTCGCCTTCAGCTTGCTCGGACAGAACCATTTCTACGGCACGCCGCTCAACCCTAAAGCACCCGACCGGGTCCCGGGTGGTTCCTCTAGCGGGTCGGCCTCTGCCGTAGCCTGTGGCCTTGCCGACTTTGCGCTCGGCACCGACACCGGGGGATCGGTCCGCGTCCCCTCCAGCAACTGTGGCATCTGGGGCCTGCGGCCCTCGCACGGATTTATCTCCGTAGCCGGCGTAAACCCACTGGCGCCCACGTTCGACACCGTCGGGATCCTCGCCGGCAGCGCCGACATCCTGGCTCGCGTCGCCTCGGTGCTTTTAGCCTACGAGGACGTGCAGCGTGAAAAACCGACAACGATCCATCTTCTCAGGGAGGGATTCTCTATCGCCGACTCTGGCGTCCGACAGGTTCTAGATTCGTTGGTACGGCGCTTGAGGAACCTCTTTGGGGGGCGGCTGCGCGAGACCTACTTAGGCGAAATCGCCGACGATTCAGACGGAACAAGCTTGCGAGCGTGGTACGACAGCTACTGCGTGCTGCAATGGGCTGAGATCGAAAGCTGTCTTGGCGCCTGGGTAGCCGCGACGAAACCGGCGTTTGGGCCGGAAACCGCGCGAAATTTCGACCTCGTCAAGAACCTCGACCGGCGTCGGGTAAGGCAGGCCGTTCAGCACCGCGAAAACCTCTCCCGAAGGCTAGAGATGTTCTTGGGAGCAAACGATCTGCTGTGTATACCGACCACGCCAGCCCTGGCGCCGCTCAAAGGCACTACAGTGTCGCGTGGGCAGGCAGCTGCGGGTGACTACTACCCTCGAACGCTCTCGCTGACTTCTATAGCGGGTATCGGACGGCTGCCGCAGGTGTCACTGCCCCTAGCGGAGTCCGGGGGCGTGCCAGTCGGCCTGTCGTTGCTGGCCGCTCGCGGACAGGACGCTTTCCTCTTGGGGGTGGCGCAGAAAGCAGCTTCCGAGGTTCCCTAATTATCGGCAGTTTCCGAGAAGGCCCGATCTGTTGCAAAAATCGATCGGCGACCAATGGACGTACTCAGTTCGGACTCACAGCAGCTTGCAATAACGTTGGCTGGGCGCACCATAGAAGCATGAACGCCTACTCTGAGGACCTGCGCAAGAAGATCGTCGAGGCCAAAGAACCAGGGATGCCCACCTTCGAAGTCGCGCACCTTCGGCGTGGGCCTTTCCTCCGTCAAGCGCTACGCCAAGGTGGCTCGGGAAGGGGATCGCTGCGGCCGAAGAGGAGCCCGGGCAGGCGCCCGAAGGCCGACGAGCGCGCAAGGAGGCTCCTGGAGGCGGACCTGCAGGAGAGACCCGCCGCCACCCTCTCCGAGAGGTGCGAGTACCTGCGCAGCGTAGCAGGGCTCGGGGTGAGCGAGTCCACCGTCAACAGATTGCTCCGTCGCATGGGATGGAGCAGAAAAAAAGACAGGTGGGAGCGAGCGAACGCGACGAGTTCTTGAGGGCTGCTTGGCGGGCGCTCGTCGCCGGGGAGATAGGCGCCGAACGGTTGGTGTTCGTGGACGAGACGAGCTCGAACACCTCGCTCGCGGCCCTGTACGCCTGGTCGCGGCGCGGGGATCGTGCACGTTGCTCGGTGCCGCGCAACCGCGGCAAGAACACCACTCTCTTGGCGAGCATGACGAGCGAAGGGATGGGGCCTTGCTTGGCGGTGGTCGGGAGCACGACCGCGGCGGTCTTCAAGGCCTACGTCGGTCAGGTCCTCGCCCCGACGCTGCGCCCCGGGCAGGTGGTGGTGCTCGACAACCTCGGGGCGCACAAGGGCGAGCGAGTGCGAGAGCTGATCGAGGAGAGAGGTTGCGAGCTTTTGTTCTTGCCGCCCTACTCGCCGGACCTCAACCCCATTGAGGAGGCGTTCTCGAAGGTAAAGGGGTTGTTGCGGCGGGCAGGAGCACGAACCCGCAAGGCCTTGATCGAGGCGATGGGAAGGGCGTTGGATGCGGTGACTGCAGAGGATACCCAAGGGTTCTTCGAGCATTGCGGCTACCGGTTTTCGCCCCAACCTCTAT
>JALZEL010000325.1 GCA_030862075.1 Actinomycetota bacterium
TATAGCGAGTCAGTAGAGATCTACAGGCATCTGGTTAGAGACTTGAAGCGCGAGGAGTTGGCCAACTATTTGGCGATGGCGCTCGTGAACAATGCGCTGGCACTTAAGTCTACACAGCAATGGCAGGAAGCACTTGATTATTATGGCGAGGCAATCTATTGGGAGATATGCTCGAAAGTTGTGGATCGAAGATTTCTTGAGAGACGTGGTGTACCTTCCCTCCGAGTAGTAGCCAATCGGAAAAGCCGGCGTTGGAGCGCCGGTGGGAAGGAGACACCGATGCACAGGATACACCACAACGACGAAGAAACCGCCCGCGAGCGATTCGTGCTCGATCTGGACGAGATTGCCCGCCGGGGGGCCCAGAAGATGCTCGCCCAGGCCCTCGAAGCCGAGGTCGAGACTTACCTTCGGGCAGCCCGAAGTGAGCGTGACGAGCAGGGGCGGGCGTTGGTCGTCAGGAACGGTTATGCCAGGAGCCGCGAGGTGGTGTGCGGGGCCGGGAACATCGAGGTTAGGGCTCCGAGGGTCAACGACAAGCGGGTGGACGATCAGACCGGCGGGCGCAAGAGGTTCAAGAGCACGATCCTGCCTCCGTATATGCGCCGCTCACCGAAGGTGACGGAGGTCTTGCCGCTGCTGTACTTGCACGGGCTCTCCAGCGGGGACTTCGCGCCGGCCCTGCGGGAGTTCTTCGGTACCGAAGCTGGGCTATCCGCGGCTACTGTCGTGCGGCTAACCGAGCAGTGGCGAGACGAGCGCGAGGAGTTCATGAGGGGCGACCTCTCGGAGAGGGACTACGTCTACGTGTGGGTAGACGGGATACACACCAAGGTAAGGCTGGGCCACGACGATAAGCTGTGCTGCCTGGTGATGGTGGGGGCGAGGATCGACGGCAAGAAGGAGCTCGTCGCCTTACAAGACGGCTACCGGGAGTCCGAAGAGTCGTGGGCGGAGCTATTGCGGGACCTCAAAAAGCGGGGGATGCGGGCACCGGTGTTGGCGGTCGGGGACGGGGCGTTGGGGTTCTGGGGAGCGGTACGGGATGTCTTCCCCGAGACCTGCCACCAGCGCGACTGGGTTCACAAGAGCGCGAACGTGCTCGACGCGCTGCCGAAGAGTGCGCATCGGCGAGCCAAGAAGGCCATAAGGGAGATAACGGAGGCGGAGAACAAAGCCGAAGCGCACAAGGCGGTGAAGGAGTTCGCCCAAGAGTTCGGGAGAAAGTGGCCCAAGGCGGTTAAGAAGATCGAAGACGATAAGGAAGCGCTGCTTTGCTACTACGACTTTCCGGCCGAGCACTGGCGGCACCTGAGAACGACCAACCCGATAGAGTCGCCGTTCGCCACGGTGAGGGCGAGGACGGGCATAACGAAAGGACCGGGATCGAGGGAGGCGGGGGTAGCGATGATCTTCAAGCTGTTGGAAGCAGCCGAGGGGAGGTGGCGAAGGCTAAACGGGCACCATCTGATTCCTCTGGTTAGGGCCGGGGCTAAGTTCGTGAACGGAGAGTTGGTCGAGAGAAACGAGGAGAAGGACGCCGCGTGATCAGGTCTCGATCCACAACATTTGACAATACCTCACGGTCGTATCCTGACCGCCACTGGCGAGGAGGTGCCCGTCAGGACTAAAGGCGAGAGAAGATACCAGCTCTGAATCGCCATCGAACGTGTGGAGCAGTTCTCCGGTGTGTACGCTCCATAGGTTGACCTTACCACTATCCGAGGCACCGTGACCACTGGCAAGAATCTGCCCATCAGGGCTAAAGGCAACTATAGAAGCTAGCCAGTTTGTTGAATCATCAAGGGTGCGATTTAGGACAAAATTCCTTGGTTCGATCCTGAGCGAATCGACAGGGTCTCCCAGCACCTCGCGTTCGATAGTGGCGGCTTGCTCTCTGCTCAGGCCAAGCTCATCCGCCAGAGCGTCAAGCCGTTCCGCAACGGCGGCGGGGTTCAGGGTGACGTCCGTCGCCACGCGGGCTACCATAGCAAAGATAGGCCACGGCAACTCGCCGACCAACCGCCTACGTTCAGCGGCGCTTACCGGGCTATCGGCGAAGTCGAACTCGCAGAAGCGGTCCCGGTCGTCTAGTAGCAGGTTGAGCCTTGCGGGCGGTATGCGCCGCAGCTCCTCCAGCTTCTTATC
>JALZEL010000398.1 GCA_030862075.1 Actinomycetota bacterium
GGTGGCGCCGGCGTCAAGGCTGCCCGTAAACGCGCCCTGGAGGTTCTGGAACAGGTTCGCCTCCTGGACAGGGCTCACCACCGCCCCAACCAGCTCTCTGGCGGCCAGCAGCAGCGGGTGGCGCTAGCCCGCGCCCTCGCGGGCGACCCCGCCATAGTCTGGGCCGACGAGCCCACCGGCAACCTCGACTCCGACACCTCAAATGAAGTCCTCGAACTGCTCCTGCAGCTCAACCGCAAAAACGAGCAGACCTTCGTCGTCGTAACACACGATCCCGCGGTCGGCGCGCTCATGGACCGAGTCGTGCGGATGGAGGACGGCAGGATAGTAGGATAAGCGCTCTACTATAACGTGCGGGAAAGGGCAACATCATCGAGCAAAGCATCGGACAGAACAACGGCGGCTGACGAAGAGGCGAGTTCTGCCAGTATTCTTTGTTGGTCTCCAGGGGGCTGCTGAGGCCGGAGGCCGAGCGAGGTGAGGGCTCTTTAGGGAGCCGTTCGGGGTACAAGCCTCCTTGGCGCGAGCGCGAAACAGGTCAAACGCAGGCGTCCGGAAGACCTAGGCATCGGCAAACTCTTTTTAGGAGCCCCCACGCCCTCCAGAATACCTCAGTAGCACGAGGACAACTGCAACGAGGAAGACGCTCGGAAGGTGAAGAGGCATCGCTCATGAGGCACCAAGAGACGCCGGAAGGTTCACAGCCAAGCGAAGCCCTCTCCACCTACTAACGCTCCGTGTAGCCCGAGCTACTTCTTACCGGGCTTCCTCGCTTCGGACGTATGACGGACTTTGACACGTCCCCGGCTCGTGATGACGAACCGAGGCAAGCCCTCAAAGGTGCTGCCTCCTCGCGCCAGCTAAGCTGGGCTAAGCTCTGTATTTACTGAATGATTCTGCGAGACAAGAGCCCACTGGCCACGAGCAGGATACTGGCGCCCAGCCCCCACAGCAGGATGGCACCACCACCGGTCTTCGGCAACTCCTGGATCTGAGCCTTGGTGGCTGGAGCCGGAGCCGCTGTGGCTTCGGCCTTGCTGGCTTTGGCCGTGGTAGCCTGCTTAGCCGCAGCCTGCTGGAGCAACTGCTGACAATCCACCGACACCTGGGGACCGGCGATCGAAAAAGTATCGGAGACCTGGACGCCGTTGACCACCCCACTGACCTGAACGATCGTCTGCCCATTCTGCGTAGACACCGAGCATGACACGTTGCCACCCGTAGATTGGACGACCTGGCTGACCGACTGCGCCATGGCAGGAGCAGCAACCACCAGAGCCATTGCCAGCAGAGTTGCTGACAGCGCCAACTTTCTCAACTCGTACCCCTCCTATACGATACGCTTACTATAATCGTCACAAGCACTCGGCATTCTTGCATCAGCAACCTCCGCAGTCAACGCTGAAACGTAACTTCTCTTCTTTTCCAACATCGTTTATGGTCGACCCTTTCCAGAGGTTTTGCACGAAAAGTGGTGCTCAACTACCAGGTGTTGGCCTACTAATTCGCGGAAGGCCCAACAAATGACGTCGAATCAAAATTCTTGTGCAAAACCTGCCGCAGCTTATTGTTTCCAGCGTAACAAAGTGGAATTGACTACCGACAAGGACTAGCTACTATCTTATGTAAGGAAAAGTCATCCCGTGATGACGGTCCGGCGCGACTGGCCTCCTAACCGGGTGATAGAGAGAGCTGGGCCTTTCGAGCCCTGCCTCTCGTTTGCGTCGCTCCTACGCCATCTGATAGAGGTTCAGGTCCGCCTTGACCACGCCTTCTTCTGCGACGCGCCGCAGGTAGAAGCCGAGCTTCTTGCTGAGGCGCTGCATGGCGCGGTTCTCGTAGAGGATGCTGGCGGTTATGCGCGAGAGACCTTCGGCGCGGGCTACCTCGAGGAGCTTCTCCAGCAGCACGGTGCCGAGGCCCTGGCGCTGGAAGCGGTCGCCTATGAGCAGGGAGAACTCGGCCTCGTTCGGGACGGCGTGGTTCCTGCTCAGGCGTCCTACCCCCAGGATCTCCGGATCTCCGGTCTCGGGGTTCTCCCTTTCGGCGACGAGGGCCATCTCGCGGTCGTAGTCTATGAAGCAGATGCGCGTCAGGCGATCGTGGGCGGTCCTCCGGCTGAGGCCCATCGCGTGGAAGTAGCGCATGTAGACGCTGCGCTCGGAGAGCGACTCGTGGAACCTGACCATTAAGGGCTCGTCCTCGGGCCGGATGGGGCGTACGGTTATGGACGTACCGTCCTTCATCTCCGCGCTGCTGACGTACTGGTTGGGGTAGGGCCGGATGGCGGTCCGGGGCAGCTCGTCTTCGTCGGGGTCGTGCAGGACGACCCGGGCGTCGAGTGCTATGAGGCGCTCGGAAGAGGCGAGCAAGGGGTTTATGTCGAGCTCCTTGATCCAGGGTTGCTCCACGACGAGCCTGCTAAAGCGTACGAGTAGCTTCTCCAAAGCGTTCAAGTCCACCGGCGCCCGGCCCCGAACACCTTTGAGGGCCTCCACTATGCGGGTCCGCTCTATCATCCTGCGCGCCAAAGTGGTGGTGAGCGGCGGCAGGGCTAGAGCGCTGTCCTTGTAGACCTCGACGAGCTGACCGCCCGAGCCAAAGAGCAAGACGGGCCCGAACTGCGGATCTATACTGCTGCCGACGATGAGCTCGTACCCGTCGGTGCTAATCATGGGCTGCACCGTTACCCCCCCGAAGTGCTCCGCCCCGATCATTTCGGCGACCGAAGCCTCTATCACCTCGTAGGCCTCCCGAACCGCCGACGCGTTGGGCAGATCGAGCATGACGCCACCGACGTCGGTCTTGTGGGTCACGGTTTCGGAGTACAGCTTGAGAACAACGGGGTAGCCTATCTCCTCCGCGTACCCGGCGGCCTCTTCTGCGTCACCCGCGACGCGAGTCTCGACGGTGGGTATACCATAGGCGGCGAGGAGCTCCTTGGCCTCGAACTCGGTGAGAAGCGTGCGATCTTCGTCGTGGGCCGCCACGAAGATCTCTTCGGCCTTCTCCCGGTCGGTGCCGTCCTCCTCGACGAACTCCGGGGTCTCGTAGATGCCGCGCAGGTTGTAGGTGTAGCGCCACGCATGGTCGAAGACGCGGGCGGCGGTATCCGGGTAGTTGAAGGTCGGGATCCCGGCCCGACTCAAAATGTGCCTACCCTCCGCTACGCCCGGACCGCCCATCCAGCTCGCCAAGACCGGCTTGCCGCGCGTCTTCGCGTGGCGCGTGAGGCTCTGGGCGGTGGCGGTCGGGTCGGTCATGTCCTGGGGGGTGAGGACGACGAGCAGGCCGTCGTTCCCCGGGTCTTCGGCTGCTACTTCGAGCGCTTTTTCGTACCGCTCGGGTCCCGCATCCCCGAGCACGTCTATAGGGTTGCCGCGGCTCCAGGGCGCGGGCAGGAAGTCGTTCAGAGAATCCATGGTCTCCGGGGAAAGCTCCGCGAGCTCGCCGCCACCGGTGACGAGGGCGTCGGTAGCGAGCACGCCGGGGCCGCCGGCGTTGGTCACAACCGTGAGCCTCGGCCCCTGGGGCCTGGGTTGCTTGGCGAGCACCTCGGCCATGTAGAAGAGGTCCGAGATGCTGTCCACCCGCACCACGCCGCTCTGCCTAAAGGCGGCGTCGAGCACTTCGTCGCTCCCGGCGAGCGAGCCGGTGTGCGAGGCGGCGGCCTTGCCCGCCGCCTCGGTGTGGCCGGCCTTTATGACGATGACCGGCTTGGTCAGGACCACCTCTCGCGCCGCCGAGAGGAAAGAGCGGGCGTCGCCTATGGTCTCCATATAGATGACGATGCTCTTGGTCTTGGGATCGTCACCGAGGTAGTAGATGAGGTCGCCCCAGCCGACGTCGAGCATGGAGCCGACCGAGACGAAGTGGGAGAAACCCATGTTCTCCTCTTTGCTCCAGTCGAGGATGGCGGTGCATAAAGCGCCGCTCTGGCTCAAGAAGCCGACGTTGCCGGGCAAAGCCATGTCCCCCGCGAAGGTGGCGTTGAGGCCACTGACCGGGCTCATCACCCCGAGGCAGTTTGGCCCGATGAGGCGCATCCTGCCGCGCCGGGCCTCCTCCAGGACCCGACGCTCGTGGGCGGCGCCTTCCTCCCCGGCCTCCCTGAAGCCGGCGGAGATGATGATGGCTCCGGGAACGCCGGCGTCGGCGCACTCCCTGATTACCTCCGGTACGTACGGCGCCGGCGCGACGACGACCGCGAGGTCCACCTGCTCGGGCACCTCGGAGATGCTCGGGTACGCCTTGATCCCGAGCACGTTCGAGCGGTTCGGGTTGAGCGGGAAGACCGTCCCCCCGAACGGGTTCGAGACCAGGTTGCGCATCACGGTGCGTCCCACGCTTCCGGCCTTGTCAGTAGCCCCAACCACGGCGACCGTCTCGGGACGAAAGATCGCATCCAGGGGCTGCCGCTCATAACCGAGCACGTCGTGCGCCGGGTCCCCCGTCGGTGGCTTCTTCATCGTGCTCTCCTCTTCGTGAATTTTCGAGATCGTTCAGTATATGCGTTTTGCATATGCATTATCCCACGCCCGTAGGTGATGGCCCGTAACGGGTTTCACCGCCGGGCGCGGCGAGGGCGTTTTGCTCTTTGGCGATCCCCGTTCTGTTACCATCGGGCAGATGTCTCCGACGCCGGTAATCCTGGACGTGGACCCCGGCCACGACGACGCGGTGGCGCTCATGCTCGCCTGCGGGGCGCCGGAGCTCGAGGTGCGGGCGGTGACGACCGTTGCGGGGAACGTGCCTCTCGATAAGACCACGGAGAATGCTTTGCGGGTTCTTTCCCTGATCGGGCGCGATGGCACGCCGGTGGGGGCGGGGGCCGACGCTCCGTTGGAGCGTCCTTTGCACACCGCGGAGAACATCCACGGCGAGAGCGGGCTCGACGGACCCCAGTGGGACGAGCCGACCGTCGACGTGGACGGGCGCGGCGCCGACCGGCTCATGGCCGACGTCGTGGAGGCGTCCGCGGAGCCTGTCACCCTGCTCCCCACGGGTCCGCTCACCAACGTCGCGACGTTCCTCGAAGAGTATCCGCGCCTCCAGGAAAACGTGGAGCGGATCGTCTTGATGGGCGGGAGCATCGGGCTCGGCAACACGACGCCCGCGGCGGAGTTCAACGTCTACGTTGACCCAGAGGCCGCGCGTGTCGTCTTCGAGAGCGGGCTCCCGATCACGATGATCGGCCTCGACGTCACGCATAAAGCCGCGATAGGGCAGGAGGAGGTCCGGCGCCTGCTGACTTTGGGCCGGGTGGGGGAGGTGGCCGCGGAGCTGGTGACGTTCTTCACCGGCACGTACGAGAAAGTCTTCGGGTTCAGGGCCCCGCCCATACACGACGCTGTGGCCGTGGCGGCGGTGGTCGAGCCGGGGATATTGGAGACGCGGCCGATGCGGGTCGAGGTAGAGTGTGAGAGCGAGCTGACCCGCGGCGAGACCGTCTGTGACTTCTACGGCGTCTGGGGCAAGCCGCCCAACGCCGAGGTGGGCGTGGACCTGGACAGGGCGGTCTTCTTCGAGATCCTGTACCGTTCTTTGAAAGAGCTTGTCTAGTCAGCCCTCGGATCGGCGAAGACGGGTGGCTCTTCCGCCCTCGTGGTGTCGCTGACTTCTTTCGTTAACTTTTCGTTTCCTGCCCGGCTTTCGCGGGTAGGCAGGCCATGTTGGGGGCACGATCCTCAGAGCATGATCGAGAGGGTTAAAGAGAGCTGGTGGCGCTTCAAGGGGAGCGAGCCCGGTCGTCGCTTTCAGGACCGTTACCGCCACCGTCGGCGGGTTAGCAGCGGCCGGTTCGGCCTCGGGACGGTCCTCTACATCGTCGGTGGGGTCGCGATCATGGCCGGGGGCATCGTCGCCGTGCCCGCTCCGGGTCCCGGCTGGCTCATCTTCTTCCTGGGGTTGGGGCTGATCGCCGGAGAGTTCCTGCCCGTCGCCCGCTTCATGGATTGGGCCGAGGTGAGGTTGAGGAGGTTAGCGCGTTGGGCCATAGGAAGGTGGACGAGGTCTTCTCCTGCGGCGAGGGCTTCGATCGTCCTGGCGAGCCTGATCAGCGCCGCCGCGCTAGGGTACGCGAGTTACCGGCTCGTCTTCGGTAGTTAGAGAGCCGATAGCCGACGGCTATTCGGCCCTCTTCCTGACGACGCCTTCGAGGAGGGTGCGGTTGGGGATACGGTAGAGGTAGCCGTCTTCGGACCGGATGGTTATGGCGGCGTAGCCGAGCTCCTCGACGGTGCCCTCGACGCCGTTTACGGAGATCTCGTCGCCCCGGTTTATGCCTTCCTGGACGTAGCGGCCGGCGGCGATGTTGCCCGAGAGAGGGACGAGGCTCGGACCCAGGGCGAGGGCGGCGACGAGGCCCATGGTAGCGAGGATGACCGTGGCCAAAAGGATCAGAAAAGAGGTTTCCAGCCCGAGCTGGCTCGCGGCCACGAGGGCGGTCACGGAGACGACCGTGATAAAGACCACGCGCCTGAAGACGTTCGAGCCGCGCAGGCCTGCGCTCTCGGACTCGCGGGCCACCAGCTCGGCCAACCAACCGGCGCTCATGATGCCCGCGATCAGGATAACGAGCGCCACCAAGGCCCTCCCGGCGAGGTTGATGACCTGGTCCATCGTCTGCTCCAGCGAGGAGAGGCCCAGAACGCTCAAAGCGCCTGCGAGCCCGATCAAAAGGACGCCCCAGAAGATGACGAGCCCCAAAAGGCGCGAGGGGCCATGGTCGTAGCCGAGCTGCCGGAGCGAGCTCGTGACCCCGGTCCGCTCGGTGAGCTCGTCGAGCCCGATGGCCGCGAGGAGCCGGGCCGACAGGCGCTGCAGAACGAGCGCCACGAGGAGCGCCACGAGCATTATGACCAGGGCGCCCAAGAGCCTGGGGACGAACTCGGTCGCCGCGGTTACGAGGTCGGTTTGTATTCTGTTCAGGGTCTCCACCGATGCCTCCTCCTTGCTTACCCGATGGGCTCCGGTCGCCTGAGGCCCAAATAATAGACAAAGGCGCCGAGGTAGGCCCGCCCGACGCCGGCTAAGAAGTCTTCCGCCTGGCGGAAGAACGCCGAAACGTAGGCCCTCCTGATGGCGTAGTTGACCACCGCCTCCGGCACCTCCGGTGTCTCTTCGCCCATCTGCGAGAGCAAAACGAGCATCCTCGCGTAGGACTCGGCCAGGCGACGTCCGTCGGGATCCTCGAGGATGAACCGTTCCGTCTCGCGGGCCTCCTCGCCCGAGAGCTCGCCCGCAGTGTAGGCCCCGATCCTCTCCAGCATTTCCCAGCGGTTCGACCCTATCACGGCGAGCCCCCCTCCTCGGAGAGCGCTACGAGCAGCGCGGCACGGCCCCTGTTGACCCAGCCCTTCGCCGTGCCGTCGGGGACTTCGAGGATCTCGGCGACCTCCGCGTAGCTGAGGCCCTCCATATGCCTGAGGACCAGCGCCGCCCTGTGCTCTGCGCGCAAGCGTTCTAGGGCGCGGAAGAGCTCTTCGCGGCGCTCCCCGGAGAGGGCAGCGGCCTCGGGATCGTCCTCGCCGCCCGGCGGGTTCGGGAGGTAGGGAAGCTCGTCGCCCAATTCCCGCTCCTCCCTGTCCCGTACCTTTCGGCGCGCGCTCAAGCAGGTGTTCACCGTTATCTTGTAGAGCCAGGTGCTAAACGCGCTCTCACCCCTGAAGCTCTGTATGTTCCGCCAGACTCGAATCCAAACCTCCTGGCTGGCGTCCTGGCAGTCTTCGGTGCCCAAAATCCTCATCGCCACCCGGTACACGAGCCCCGAGTGAGTTCGGACCAGGCGTGCGAAGGCCTGGACGTCGCCCCTAGCGGCCTTCTCCGCCAGATTGTTGTCCACGGAAGTCACGTGAGAGGTGTCCCCGATCGCACCGAAACCATTCGCCAGTCCACGACTCCCGCTAAGATAACAGACCAAAACCCCTACGCAATAGTTACGGTCCGCATTCTTCGTGCTCCGGCCTGTCTCTGAAATTACTGGGGAACACCGTAACGGAATCCTGCCTCCGGCGGTCGAAGATGTTGACCACGCAAAAGCGGCTTTTTCCATATCTTGTGGGGAGGGATAGCGACTTGTCTGGCATATCCGTGCGGGGACGGGGCGAGGAAGGGGTGCTAGTCGAGCTCAGGGGGGAGCTCGACCAGTACGACCTGGAGGATCTTCGGGAGACTTTCAGCGGCGTGGTGGAACTCAGACGGCCGACTCTTGTGGACCTCTCCAGGATTACCTTCCTCGACGTGGGGTGCGCCAGGGAGCTGGCGCTTATCTCCCAGCTCTACGGTCACCACCTGACCTTGTGCAACCCCTCCTGGCAGGTGCGCGCGAGCGTGTCGGCCTGCGGGCTCGAGTCGTGGCTGACCTGCGGAACGAACGATCCGGACTACTGCCGAGCATCCTGATCGGCTGACCAAGACCGTCTAAGAGCGTGTCCACAACCCAGAGCCGAAGGACGATGACGGTCTGCATCGCCCCGGCTTTCCTGTCCTGTCGTCACCCCTCCTGTACAAGCTCGATCCCTTCACTTTGGAGGCCGGGAACACCGCCGTCGGCCACGTGCTCGACGTTCTCTACACTTGCCCGCTTCAAAAGCGAAGCTGCCATCGAGCTGCGGATTCCCCCGGAGCAGGCCACGGCCAGTGGCTTGTCGACGTTTCGGACCTCGTCGGGCACTTCCTCACGCAACTCCTGGTAAGGGAGGTGGATAGAGCCCTCGACGTGCCCCGCCTCCCACTCTTCGGTGCTTCGCACGTCGAGGAGGATGACCTCTTCTCGCTTCAACCGCTCGGTGAGACCCGCCACGTCCAAGGCGGGGGTTGTCTCCACCTTCAGTCCCGCGGCGCGCCAGGCGTTGATCCCGCCGGAGAGGTAGCCTCGTATGTGCCTGAAGCCTACCGCCTCCAACAAGCAGATGATCCGTTGGGCGTACTCGTCGCCCTCGGCGGTCACTATTACCCGGATCTCGGAGTCCAACACCCAAGCGGCGCGCGTACCCACGCCCGTCTGGTTCATAGTCACGTTTACCGAACCCGGAACGTGGGCCGAGTCGAACTCTCGTTGGTCCCGCCCGTCGATCACGACTGCCCCCGCCTCGGTCAGCTCCTTCACCCGCTGGGGCAGCAGGGGCTTGAGCGGTGTGGACTCCGTGATGAGCGGACCACGGTTGAGCTCGACAATCCGCTCGAAGTTGGGCGGCTGCGGCGTTTGCTCCGAGGTCAGCGTCCGCACGAACTCGTCCTCTTCGTCGAACCGCAGGTAGTCGTTGAAGCGCCGCTCGAAGCCGATCGTGGAGTCGGGCTTGCGGCTCATGTTGGCGCCGCCGCAAAGCGAGCCGCCTATGTGTGCCGGCCTCACCTCCACAAAGTCCTTGAACTCCTTGAGCTTTCGCAGAGAGCGGAAGAGGCCGCGGGCGCCCTCCTCGGCCTCGACGGCGAGGTCGGGGCGGGCCAGGTCTCCGACGAAGAGCGAATCGCCGGTGAGGAGAAGCCAGGGCTCCTCGCCCCTACTGGTGTCTTCGACGAGGAAGGAGAGGTGCTCGGGACGGTGGCCGGGAGTGGCGACGGCGATTATGCGCACCCCTCCCACCTCGACGACGTCGTCATCCGAGAGCGGCTCATGCTCGTACTCGACGCCGGCGTCTTCCGAGACGTGAATCGTCGCCCCGGTCGCCTCGACGAGGCGGCCGCGGCCGGAAAGATGATCGGCGTGGTTGTGTGTCTCGATGATGTGGGAGATCCTAAAGCCGTTCTCTTCGGCGACCTGTAGGTACTCCTGTATCTCCCACTTAGGGTCAATTACCGCCGCCTCGCCGCCGTCGGCGACGACATAAGAGCCGCAGCCCAAATCTTCGTTGAGTACTTCTCGGAAAAACATAGCGATAACTTCTCCTGTTCTTCTTTAGCTAACGTGCTTGAGAGCACATTTTCTTAAGGAGCCTAACAAAACCCTCGTGAGAGATAGACCAGTTGTTTAGCAATCTTTCAGATTAGCCGGTCAATGGTTTTATTAGGCTCACCAAACCATTGGGATAAAGAGGTCCCGTATCCTGTGGGCCCATGATACCGTTACACGGCTACCTTCCTCCCGGGGCCTCTCCTTCCGTGGTGGAGCGCTCCGCCTGTTCCGATACGGAGCGTCCCTCGTCGGTCAAGAGCTGGCTCAAGAGCTGCAGCCCGTCTGCCACCGGCGGCGCGGTCCCGCTCACCGCCACCGCCTGGGTCCGGTCCCCGAGTTCGGTGAGCAACCGGCCGATGGCGCCGGCGTCGAGCCGCTCGGCTGTCTAGGGCTGCTTGAGCTCCCCAAGGTTGCCGGCGATGGGCTGGAGGCCGGGGTCGCCGGAGGCTTCGAGCTTTTCCCGCCAACCCTCCACCTCCGAGGCCGCCCGCTCGATCGCGAGTCTCCTGACGCCTTGGTTCAACGCCGCCGTCATGGAGTCTATGTCTTCGCCCGTTATCCGGTTCTCCGTCACGCTCCCACCGTCCTTTTTTGACCGTACAAAAGGCCCCGGGGCGTATACCCCGGGGCCCGGACTACTATGCGTTTGTGGCGTCCTCTAGGCCTTTACCAGCACCCTCTCTCTATCCGCAGACTTCTTCTCTTCCCTACGCCGGGCCTGCTCTTCTCTCTGCCTGCGTAGCTCCTCTTCCCGCTTTCTGCGGGCTTCTTCTTCCTCGCGGTAGTCTCTGTAGGAGTAGCACATGGCTTCTACCTCCTTACCGGAGCTTTCATTTCGTGAACAGCCGTACCCGCGCGGCCGGGACCCTAAACATCGGTGAAGGCTAGCCGACGCGCGGCCCTCCGGGGGTCTCTCCGGGCGGGGGCGTGTCGGGCGGGACGCCCCCCGCCATGTCTCCGGGCGAGATGCCCCCCACGACGTCCTCCGGCGGCATCTCCTGTGCGCCGCCCTCCGGCACGGTCCCGGCGATACCCAGCAGCCCCTTCGCCCGCTCGGCCAGCTGCGCCTGCGCCACCCCCGCCTCCCTAAAGAACGCGGCGAGCCTCTCGTCGCCCGCGGCCTCGGCGTCCAAGGCGTAGGTGTTGCACGTCTCCGCCCCCTGCAGGGCGTGGTAGAGCACGCTCACCAGGTTGTAGTGCTCGTCGCGGGTGCCCGTCGTCTGCTCGCCGGGGTCCATAGACGCTCCCTTCTCTTCTTCCAAAGCCTACCGAGCTCGATACCCGCTCCCAGGACCCGGCAAACGGCGGCATCGACGAAAGCTCCGCCAGGTCTCACGGGCGCAACGTGGGCGGCGACCGGAGTATAAGTCAGGTAACGGCGTACCGCGAAGAAAGGAGCTTCGAGGCCCGCCGAAGGAGGGACGAGGCTTGGAGCGGACCTTTACCAAGGCGTTGTTACTTTGATCATTGGCGTTGAGCTACTAGAAAGGGCGCCGTTATAGCGACCGGGACCCTTAATAGGTAACCATAGGCGCTTGGTGCAGATATCTTGACAGGAACCAAGGCGAAACTCTTCCCCGGTGGTCGGAGTTTCAGAGAAAACTCTGGCAACGAGGGCGTTACTCGTGTCAGCGAGCCGTCATGCGCCGGTAGAGCGATACCGCGAGCGGTACGAAGACTAAGAGTATACCCACACACCAGGCGAGAGCTTGCCAGCCGGCAGAGCCTACGGGCTCGTCTAGAAGGAAGCCGCGGACCGCGTCGACAACTTGTGTGATCGGCTGGCGCTCGGCGAAGGCGCGGAGCCAGCCGGGCATGCTGCTGGTAGGTACGAAAGCGCTGCTTGCAAAGGTCAGCGGAAAGAGCCAGATGAAGCTTGCCGGCTGTACCGCCTCGACGTTGCGTACCAAAAGCCCGATCGTCGCCGCTATCCAGGAGAATGCGAAGCTAAGGAGGAGCAGCAACCCGATCGCGGCTACCCAGCCGGTCGCGCCACCCCCCGGCCGGAAGCCGACCAGAAGCCCCACGGCCAGCATCACGGCGACGACGAACATATTCCTCACCAAGTCGGCGATCGTGCGGCCCACGAGGACAGCCGAGCGTGCCATTGGCAGCGAGCGGAACCGGTCAATAAGCCCGCAGGAGAGGTCCTCAGCTAACCCGATGCCTGTCGTCATGGACCCGAAGGCGACCGTCTGCGCGAAGATGCCGGCCATCAGGTAGTTGACGTAGCTCTGGCTGCCCACGTCAATAGCACCACCGAAGACGTAGCGGAAGAGGAGCACGAACATGACCGGCTGGATCGTCGCAAAGATCAACAGCTCGGGGATGCGTGGGATCTGAACGAGGTTGCGCTTGGCCAGAACCAGACCATCGGCCAAAGCCCAGTAGAGTCGGCTCCGAGGAGACTGACCCGAGTTATCGGCATGAGGGCCGGTAGTGGCGGCGCTCACGCGATCTCCTTCTCGGGGCGGTCGTCCAGGGGTGAAGAGCCAAGCTCATCTTCGGTGGGCTGCGTCGCGTGCCCGGTCAGGGCGAGGAAGACGTCGTCCAGCGTGGGGCGCCTCAGACCCAGGTCCTCGACCTCGACGCCGCTGGAGTCGAGGTCACGCACTACGGCGGCCAGTGGCCTCTGCCCGCCCGCTACGGTTACGCTGGCGTGGCGCCGATCAGCATCGACGAACACGTCCCCCTCGCCGTGGGCATACGGCCTGAGCGTCCGGGCGGCGGCGTGGAGATCGTCTTCATGGACCACCGTCACCTCCAGGCGCTCGCCCCCCACCCGCGCCTTGAGCTCGCCAGAGGTGCCATCGGCGATCACCCTTCCCGAGTCGATGACCGAGATCCGGTCGGCGAGGCGGTCGGCTTCCTCCAGGTACTGCGTAGTAAGGAGCAGCGTCGTCCCGCTCGTCACGAGCTCACCGATGAGATCCCACACGGCTAGGCGACTGCGGGGGTCGAGGCCCGTGGTCGGCTCATCGAGGAAGAGCACCGGGGGCGAGACGACGAGGCTCGCGGCAAGGTCTAGGCGACGGCGCATTCCTCCAGAGTACGTCTTCACCAGACGAGAGGCGGCATCGGTCAGATCGAAGCGCTCCAGGAGCTCGTCGGCTCTGCGTCGAGCCCGAGTCTTCGACAAGCGGTAGAGCCGCCCGAACATCTCCAGGTTCTCCCTGCCGGTCAGGTACTCGTCGACCGCGGCGTACTGGCCGGTCAGCCCGATACGCGAGCGCAACAGATCGGCTTGGCCCACCACGTCTAGGCCGGCGACCTCCGCCCGTCCGGCGTCAGGCTTTAGGAGCGTGGCGAGGATGCGAACCGCGGTGGTCTTACCCGCACCGTTCGGTCCCAGTAGCCCGAGGACGGTACCCTCCTTGGCCTCGAGATCGAGCCCGTTCAGCGCCCGGGTCGGGTCTTGCCGTAATTCTTCTTCAACCCCTCGGCCAGTATTGTAGGTCTGCCATGCATCATACGGTGCTCCTTCGATCAATCGTGCACACTCATATGAACTTAACCGTGCCGACTCATAAAAACAAGAAGCAGTAAGAGTTGACCGACGACCGATCCCTGCATCAACTTTTTCAACGCGCTTAGCAGAGCTTAGGCTACTGCTCCAGGCGAAGCTTCTCTATAGAAGCAACTGAGATCAGAAAGCGCGCAGCCACACCCTCTCCATCCCTTGTGGACTCTAGTCGCCCCCGAGCCACGAGGTTGCGCACAGCACGTTGACTCATCCCGAGCATCCTGGCAGCTTCTTGGGCCTCTACGTATGAGGTTTCGTTCTTAATGACCACGAGCGTTCCCTCCTTGGCATCGCTGGCTTCTGCACTACGTTCCCTTATATCGAGGTGAAGTTAAAGGACTGTGTATTTTGAGTATATTTCTCTTAACTTAATGCTCTTACAGCACAGCAAAGCCAAACTAGGGGGACCAACGGCCACCTTGCGCGTGTACTGCCCGCTAGGCGCGAAGGACATCTCGATCATTTCTTCCCCACCAAGCCTGTTACTTATCGCTGCAATTTTCTTGACCGGCACATTCTTTGCGGATACGCGGTGCCAGAATTTCCGTGACCGCTTCTACTGCGTCAGAATAACTGTGGCGGACATCGACTAACATGACCCAAGCGACGAAGGAGACACGATTGAGGCTCGTAAGCATCTGGCAAGAAGGCAGAGAAGAAGCGGCCGTTGTGCTCACTGATGGAGTGGCGCCCGTCCGGGAGGACGGTGGTCTCACCGAAGAGGAGGGCGCAGACCTGCTCTCACTGCTACAGAGCGGACGCTTCTATGAGCTGAAGGAGGCCTACGACCGGGGAGAGGTACGAGGAGGAGCGTCCTCTCAACTCTCCTACGCCCCGCTCTACCGGCGGCCGCGCAAGATCTGGGGCATCGGGCTTAATTACGTCGAGCACGCAGGTGACCTCTCCGAGAGTGCTCCCGCCGACGAGCCGGCGAGCTTCATGCGACCGGACACGACCATTATCGGGCC
>JALZEL010000387.1 GCA_030862075.1 Actinomycetota bacterium
CCAGCCAGCTGGTTCGCCCGCCTTACGAAGCCAAGCTGCGCCACCTGCTCAGCCCCGTAAAGGCGATGCTGCCCAGCTTCCGAGCGGGCCGCCGGTTCCAGTAGACCCTGGCGCTCGTAGTTGCGGAAGGTCTGTGCGTCTAACCCGGCAAGGTGTGCGAGCTCTCCGATCTTCAGTAACCGCTCCCCTGTAGGCTCCATGACCTACAGTAACTCTTCCACCATAGGGGAAGGTCAAGCTCGTGTCAGTTTCTGTGTTTCCGAGAATGGACCTTGTCGGCAATTGGGTGAATAAGGAAGGGCTAGGGTCCCTCGGCCGAGGCCGGGGTCCTTGCCCAAGGGGGCTCCAGCTTCGCTGTTGAGGCCCTCCGAGGAGCAGCTTGGAGGGCCTTTGTCTTGCCCATAGCCCCGGTCCTAATGACCTACCCCTCCTCGACCGGGGCCCGGCTTCTTAGAGGCCGCGCCAATAGGCTAGCAACTTTTCGCCCTTGGCAGCTCTCGAAACGATTGCACAGCCTCCGCATCGTTCCTTGCCACATAAGCTACTCGCCTATTGGCGCAAGCTCTTAATACATTCCTAACCATTTCCTTACAGATGCTTCGTAATAGACGGGTACAAATCATCGTAGTTTGTTAACGAGCGAGAAGATTATGCAGGTAATCTTCAAGCCGACAGAGAAAGGGACGCATGAGGAAACTTATTTATCTGGTTGCGCTATCCATGATGGCACTGGTGCTTTACGCGCCCGCTGCTATGGCGCAAAACCAATTCAATTGCTCTGACTTCGCAACTCAGGAAGAGGCACAGGCTGTTTATAACGCAGACCCAAGTGACCCAAATATGCTGGACGAGGATAACGATGGTATTGCCTGTGAATCCCTGCCTCAGACAATACCCCCACCTCCGCCGCCGCCTCCTAGCGTGCCGCCTCCTCCTGACCCGCCGCCTCCTCCTGGCCCGCCGCCTCCTCCTAAGGCTACCGCGCTGCCAGCCACTGGTGGTCCTACAGCCAGCGCACTGTTACCGGCTAGCGCGCTGCTTGTAGGGGCAGGTATTGTGGCAGCTGCTGTCCTAAGGCGCAGGTAACCTCAAGTACTCTAGGCGAAGGGGAGAGCCTGCACCTCCCCTTCGCCCATCTGATGCTTTGGTTTTTGCTCTCCCCCGGTCCACGAAGTAGTTGCAGCGTAGTTGCAGCGGCCGCATAGCTCCAGTCCGCTAGGAGTAGGCCCACCACCGGGCAAGAGGGTCCGCAAAGTATTATGCGGAAGTTAGCGGCGGGTAGGCTCGGGCAGTCCTGGGGCGTTAGGACCGGGGGAGAGCAAAAAAGAGGCCGGAGAACCATAGGGATATATGTTGTATACCGCCGCGGGAAAAGATAGGAACATCCGGCCCCGAAGAAGATGATAGGTCCCTCGTACCGGTCCATTGCTAAGAACCTGTAAGGAAAGGGCAAGGAAACGGTTAGGAATGTATTAAGTACCCCTAACAAAACCCCTGACCGGGTATGCTCAGGCAATGCCGAAACTACTTGTAACCGACCAACTTTGGGCCATCATCGAACCACTCTTGCCAAAGGAGCCACCTAAACCCAAGGGTGGGCGCCCTCGCGTGAACGATCGAGCCGCGTTCACGGGTATTCTGTTTGTGCTCAAGACGGGCATCCCCTGGGAGATGCTCCCTCAGGAGATGGGCTGCGGTTCCGGAATGACCTGCTGGCGGCGCCTCAAGGAATGGCACCAAGCCGGAGTGTGGAAGCGCCTCCACCGGGCGTTGCTCGACCGCCTAGGGAAGGCGGACCGGATCGACTGGTCGAGGGCCTCACTGGACTTGGCAAGCGTAGCGGCTCCCGGGGGGCGAAAAGACCGGTCCCAGCCCGACGGACCGTGGCAAACGGGGCTCAAAGCGCCATCTTGTGGTCGACCGTAGGGGCATCCCGCTGGCGATCGAGCAGTCGGCGGCCAACGTCCATGACTCGCGGATGCTCGAAGCGGCACTCGGCGCCCTCACGCCCATCCGCCGACCGCGCGGTCGCCCTCGTAAGCGTCCGGAGAAGCTGCATGCGGACAAGGGCTACGACTTTCGCCGCTGCCGAGAGGCGCTACGCAAGCGGGGCATCAAGAACCGCATAGCCAGGAGGGGCGTAGACTCGGGCGAGCGGCTAGGGCGCCACCGGTGGGTGGTGGAGCGGACACTGTCGTGGCTGAACCGCTACCGGCGGCTGAAGGTATGTTACGAGAGGCGAGCAGACGTCCACCAGGCGTTCCTCGACCTCGGCTGTGCCCTGATCTGCTGGAACCATGTGCAGCGATTTTGTTAGGCAGGTTTGGGTTATCTACGGCGACCCCCGACGTTAACGTTCCTTCACGACGAGGTTTCTGCTCTCCACATCGTTGGAACGGATCTCGAACGCAGGCTCGTCGGAGGGACGGTGGACGGTCACGGAGTAGAGGTAGGTGCTTTCCACTTGGCGGAGGACGTGTACGCCGCTACCGTCGGGAGCATTGACGCGGATAGGCTTGTTACCCTTCTCTCCGTTTATTGATATGTCCTTTGTGGGGTGTTCGTCTTTCCTCTCTCCGATCAGTATCCCTGCGTTGACACCGCCCCTGGTGACGAGCTCCCATGCCTCTATGTCGACGCCGCCCCTTATGGCCAGAGGGCATCCCCCGTTCTCTCCCGGCTTAACCTGAAGGCGACAGCGGGCCACCGTAACGTGGCTGGCAGGGCCGCCGATGTCGAAGTTCGGGTCGCCCTCCCTAGAGTTAAAGGCTATGGCGTCGTCGCCGCCGTGCAGGATGTCGGCGTCCCGGATGGTACCATTGAGGCACTTACCGCCGTAGATCAAGCCGCCTCGGTGATTGCGATTGAAGTAGACGTTGCGATGGTCCCACTCCGCGCAGTTGTGCGTCCGGACCGCCGTGCCAGGGTAGCCCACGATGGTAAGCCCGTCTATTTCGAAGCCGTGGGAATGCCCCTCGTAACCGTCGGCGAGGATCGCTATAGCGATGGAATTGTTCTTTTGGACGAGATCCTCTACTTCTCCCTTCTTCCCATCTATGACGAAGTCCTCAAGGAAGCGCACGTCGTCGTCGCCGGTGTCCTTGTTCTTGTTCTGGAACATCCGGGAACCGTTCTTGAAGGTTCCGACCCGGATCGCCTTTCCGACCTCGCCGTGACCGACGAAGTCCTTGGGACCGCTAAACCGTATCCCCCCACGTGCGGGGTTTATGCCGTAACCCACGCCGCCCGGGGCCGCGTCGAAAACTATCCGGTCGTAGTTGTCGACAACTTCTTGGATGGCGTCGGTCTCGTCGGAACCGTCTCCTTTGCAGAAACTGGAAAGGTAAGCCGTGGTAGTCGCGGCGTAAGCCGGGTGGCAGAAACCCCCCGTGAGCCCGACGATCCCCGCCGCCCCCAGCTTCAAAAAGCCCCTGCGTGTTAGCTTACGTCCTTCCACGCTCATCCTCTATGCCTTCGCAGCGACGCTCTACCATACGATTCGAGAAAGCAGCATTCACCCGGCTTTACTTACTGCGGGGCATCCTCAGCCTCCCGGCACCCTTCCTCGGAGCAGTCCCTCAGCGCCTCGAGCTTAGCCTTCAGGTCTTCTAGGAGGGAGGGGTCAGCACTCTCGTATATGTTGTCTAATTCGTAGGGGTCGGCCTCCAGATCGTAGAGTTCCGTCTCCCCATTGTTGTATTCGACGTACTTGTGGGTCTCGGTCCTGACAGCCTGGTAGCCACGCCGGGTGGGCAACTTCTCTAGCAGTACTGACGTACGCCATGAGGGGCCTTCGTCGCCCCCGAGCAACGGTGCAATCGAACGCCCGTCAGCCTGAAACTCCGCGCCTGCCAGGTCGGCGAAGGTAGGAGCAAGATCTGTGTTCAGGGCAAGCTCGTGCGTCTTCAACCCGGCAGGTACCCCTGGCCCCCGGACAAAAAGCGGAACACGGGAAGACTCTTCGTAGACCTTGTTCTTCCCCTTCTGCAAGCGGTGCTCGCCCTGCTCGAAGCCGTTGTCCGAGGTGAAGAAGATGTAGGTGTTGTCGAGTTCGCCTGCGGCTTCGAGTTCTTCTACGAGCGAACCTACCATCTCGTCTACGGCCAGCATGCTGTTCAGCCGCTTTCGGTAGCGAGCGTCGATGTTGGAGGCCTCTCCGCTGGAGATGCGCTCTGCGTCCTGAATCTGAGAGGGCTTATCCGAGACGTCCTCCTCATCAAAAGACGGAGGGCGAGGAGCCTCCTCCTCAGAGAACGCCTCCTCATGGCGCTCGGCGGGGGTCGCCGGTCCGTGAGGCGCTGTCGGAGCTACGTACATGAAGAAGGGCTGTTCCTCGGGCGCCGCACGCTGGATAAAATCCGTCGCTTGTCCTGAGAGGACATCGGTGAAGAAATCTTCTGTCTCACTCCCATAGGAAACCTCCTCTCCGTTCTCGTTGATCCTGTAGTCGTACAGATCTTGGTCGTCGAGCTTGCCGTACCACTCGTCCCAGCC
>JALZEL010000003.1 GCA_030862075.1 Actinomycetota bacterium
TATGCCTGCTGAATCTGCTTGAAACGCTCCTCGGCTCGGGGGTCTTCGGGGTTTGCATCTGGATGATACTCCCGGACCAACTTGCGGTGCGCTTTGCGAATGTCGTCCTGGGAAGCCTCTCTGGATAATCCGAGTAGCTTATAATGATTCCTAGCGCCTTGCACCTCTTAACCTACCTTATCATGACAATTTTTACCGACCAGAGCAGCTCGTGAGTGGAGGATGCCGCTACCACAAGCCACCCATAAGGTGAGACCGCAGTAACTGACAGTCTGTTACGGATGGGCGTGCGCATAGGCGGCGGGAGGCAAAAATAGAGGCCGGTCCCGCCGCTTGCAGTACGATTTCCCAGCTCCAAGCTTCTGTCAGTAGGCCCTTCGGAAAACTCGGAGATAACGGTCTCTTTCAATGCCCTCGTGGGCTAGAGGACGCTTTCAGTCTTGGAACATCTCGCTTCCCATCTGATCCACTTTGCGCTCGGCATGTACCTGCATGTCGCCCCCGGCACCCGTATCCTCGGTCATCTCCTCTGCCAACTCGTCCGCTTTTTGCTCGGCGTGCTGGTGCGGATCTCCCCCAGAACCCGTCTCTTCGGTCACCCTCTGGGCGAGGTCATCGTGTGCGGCTTCGGGATCCATGGGCTGCCCCTCCACGGGCATGTCCTTCATCATGACCTCCCCCGCCTCCGCCGCTTGTTGTGCCTCTTGGCTTACCTCTTGTGTTGTGTAATCAGACGACTCCATGGACTTCATGGACTCTATGGACCCCATCGAGGGCATCGACTCCATGGGGGCCAGCGAGTCTTCTCTCATGCCGGGCAGGGAGCGCGGCTGGACGTCGCCCTTTTCGATCCTCCTTATGACCTCGTTTGCCCTGAGCGAGGCTTCGTGTGCCCGCGCTGTAATCTTTTGCCCGACCTCTCTATCGGCCCTGCGCATGGCCTGGTTTATCCTACGCTCGGCTTCCCGTTGCCGCCGCTCCTGATCGCGTATGCTCATGCTCCGCCTCCCCTTTAGAAACCCCGAGTCCCTCATATAGGTCCTCGTTTAGACCCTTATTCTACTATTCAAGAGCACTCCGTCCTTCCGTTACCGCTTACCCTCTGGGGCCGCACGCTCACCGCTCATCTCGCTTCCTTCTAGCGCCTGTGCGTCACGGTCAATCCTACCCACTCCGCCCTATCCTCAGACAACAGGGCGCGAAACCATAGCTCGGGGAAGTCTGCAAACCGAATCCGCGCCAAGGAGCAGCGATGCCAACGAAGCTAATCTCCGACGCTTCGCCGGCGAACATGGCGCATCTGTGCAGGATCACACTACAGAGGAGAACTCGCGGCTAGTTTTCGCACATACCGGGTATATAAAGAAGAGTTAGGGCGGAAACATGACACATTACACTTGGAAGCAGCGGGAACACGACAGATAGGAGATCCAATGGCAGAAGGTGGTCAACAGCAACAGCAGCAGCAGCAGCAGCAGCAACAAAGCCCCGTACAAAGCCTGTCGAATGCTCTGGCCCATATTAGGAGGGTGCAGCATATGCTAGAGCTCAACTATCCGCAGCAGAGCGACGCTATAAGCTTGCAGCGGCAAGCAGGGGATCTAGTGTGGCAAGTGATCCAGAGCACGCAACAGCAGCAAGGCCAGTAAGAGCCTCAAGGGCTCGTGGTCTTCGTCCAGATGCTCCGAAGACCGGGCCGCGGTAACGACAGAAGCGTGGGCTCCAAAGCCCCTCCGTAAGGGGCGGTAACGGGCGGCTCTGCGAAAATGGGCTACGTCCGCAGCAGCGCTCAAGCAGTCACCTTGCGGGTGCGGACGACTAAAATTCCCTTGCACCTCTTTAAAGCAGGATAAAGGTCTGCTTCCGACAAGGGCTAAAGCGTAACAGATTTGGACTACTTTGCGTCTAATTATGTGCTAACAGCAAAACACGAGATAGGGGGTGAGCTAGGAGAGGCAGAAACGAGATAGGGGGTGAGCTAGGAGAGGCAGAAACATAGGGGCGGGGCTTCGAATCTGGTGACGAGCCTGCGAGTCCTGCTTATACTGCAGCCGGTTCGAGGAGCAGCGATGGGCAACAACTAAGGGAGCGATTGTGGACAAGGCCAAGGGCAAGATGAAGGAAACTGCTGGCGCCCTGACCAACGACGAGGACAAAAGGACCGAAGGCCAGGCGCAACAGAGAAAAGGCGCCGCCGAAGAAGAGATGACTAAGAAGGAGAAGGCCAAGCACGCGGAGAAGGAAGCCAGGCAGACGGAGAAGGATCTGGACCGGCAGAGGCGAAAGGACAAGGGGCTGTTGGGCAACGTCAAGGACACCCTGCCAGGTCAGTAGAACCGAGAGGTACCGAACCGAGAGGTACCGGAGATCATCTTGAACGGGCAGCCAAAGGAAGATAGACGCGCAGCCGTAGTAGGAACGGAGGATAGTACTCGCCAAAGGCCAGAGCATAGCAGCCCGGCAGGTCTCTGGAGGCACTGGGCAGTGACAGAGTAAAAGGGCTAGTATGGGCGCCGGGTGAGCGCCAAGCCTATGAACTATGGCTAGATTTTCAAGGCTTCGCGGTTGCGCATAGCCCAATAATCCATTGCCTCTTGCCACGTTTGGAGGAAAGGCTCCGTAGTGCGCTTCGATCTCCGCTCGCCACCGTCGAGGGCAGGCTTTCTCCCGGCACGTCCCCCGCCACATGCCTCCTCCTTCGCGGCGCAGGCAAACAGAAACAGCTCGTGGTCCCCCCCAATGTCCGGATGCAGCTGCGCCAGGAGTAGACGCCACATGTGCTGGTCTTCGAGGAGTGCGAGCCTGTCAACGCTCTTTGCCTCAGCCACGAAAAAGACCTCCTGCTTTCTTTCTCGTAATTCTATGCTCGGTCGAGAAGTGTTGTAAAGTCCGTTGCCGGATAACCACAACATCTAGAAGGATGAACCTGGTCCTGCCTCCGGATACTGCCTTCGCCGCTTCGCAGGGCATCTTCACCCAGCCGATATCCGGCGGGTTCGTCCGGCACGGAGCAGAGTCGAAGGTCGGGGTGCAAGAACAGGCGAAAGGGATTCGGTGACCTTAGCACTGCTCGGCGATTACCAGGCAGGAGGAGAAAGAGAAGGAATCCTAGCACAAGGTTCCGAAGGAGCGAGAAGACCGAAGCAGAGCAGCAAACAGCCGACTATCAGCCTAAAAGGCCGTACCCCAGGCAACCAGGCGATGCAGTGGATCGAAAGAAGGGGCCGATGACCTTTGCAAGAAACGCGCTTTTTTATGTTCTCGGCTCGCCACGATCAAGGAGTAACCCCTAACTGCCGCAGCATGTTCATCACATCGAACTCGCCCCAGTATTCGAGTATCTCGCCATCCAAGACGCGGACGATGTCCATCCCCATCACTGTGACCAGCTTCCCGGTCGGGGCGACGCCCATGAACTCACCCTCGTGGGTACCGCTCATCATCCAGCGGAAAGCTATCTTGTCGGCCTCGGTTACGCTATCTGCCTGGGCCATGCGGAGGTCAGGGAAAGCATAGTACATCGTGGCGAACGCTTGTTCAGCCCGCTCCAGGTCGAGTACGCTATCGGTGAAGAGATGATAGCTGACCCACCCCTCGTCGATCCTGCCGCCGACAACACGATCGAACTCGATGCCGGTCATCGTCACCCAAGAGCCGGTGGGAGGAATGCCCAAAAACTCCCCCTGGTGGGTACCATGGGCCGACCAACGGGTTACCACCATATCCCCTTCGGTAATTTGATCCTCGACTGCGAAGCTGGCGTCGGGATAAGCAGTACGGTACGCTGTCACGTGCCGTTTGATGTCCTCACGACCGCGCACCTCTTGGGAGATGTTGGAGTCGTGGAGGACGTAGTTGGGAGATAAGAACTTGTCTACCTGTTGGAGGTTACCCTGAGTAAGAACCTCATCGAACCACCGGCGGACCAAAGCCTTGTTATCGTCGGCCATGGACCATCCTCCTTCGCCTCACCTCCCGCCAATTAGCTGTCGAGCGCTTGACCTTCGAATCCCTTCTGTGGAAGCCGAAGTGCTATTGATGATGTCTAACGGTCTCTCTACTCTCTAGCTCTGTTTCGCCGGTCCCTCCCCTACTCTCTTGGGAGCCCCTTTATCTCTTTGACCCTCTGCTCGAACTCCTCTGGAGAGTTCGAGTTGTTGAACGCCCAGGCCAGGTCCTCTACGTTTTGCTGGTTGGTTCGGATGAACACGAGGGCTTGTCTGAGGGGCATGTCTTCGAATGCGGCCAACGCCAACCCCGTGACGTCTAGAGACTCGGCGACCCCGGCTTTCTGACACATTGCATACATGCGAGCCGCCTTTACGAGGTGTTCTTTGTGCTCGCGCAATCTGGTCTCTTCACCCTTCACGTCGTCTACCACGTGCTCCTTTCAGGGGGAGGGAGCTGATGTCGCAGTACACGGTACCTTTTAGTTGTTCCCCCGAAAGATCTCCCGTTCGGCGCCTTCTCCAGCGCCGAACGGGAGCAGTGGGGTCAATACCGGTCGGCTCGTCCGGCCGTTCCTCGAGAAGAGGTTGCCCTCCGTATTGCCGCCCCTACGAGTTCGCGGCGTTCACCACGTCCTTGACGGTTATGCGCCCTTCGGCGCCCGATCCCGTCACCTGGTTGAGGTCCACGCCCAACTCCTGGGCCTTCTGCTTGGCGGCATCTGTAGCCACCGGCTCTTGCGCGTCCGCCGAGCCTTCGTCGGGCTGCTGGGCAGCCTGACCCGCGGCCTCTTGTGCCTGCTGAGGGGCCTGGCCCGCAGCGTCCTGCGTCTGCTGGGCAGCTCCTTGGGCAGTGTCTTGCGCCTGCTGAGCGGCCTGGCCCGCGGTGTCTTGCACCCCCTGCGCCGCCTGTCCGGCTTGCTCGGTCACCTGTCCCAAGGCGCCCTGCGCCTGGTCGGTTACCTGCCCCGCAGCGTCCTGCGCTCCTCCACCGGTAATTCCACCGGTGAGCTGCTGCGCGGTCTCTTCGACCTGCTCGGTAACCTCTCCGACATCGGGAGGAATCTGCAGGTCGAGGATGCTCCCGTCCGGGCCGAGCTGCAGTTGGATGAGGGAGCCGGAGGACTCCTCCTTCACGGTACGTACCGTCTGCCCCTCTTCGTTGGTGTACTCTTCCTCCGCCGGGAGGTCGGCGAGGCTGCCCGCTAGATCCTCATCTAGCAGGTTGCCGGCGTCGTCGTAGGTGGACTCGATAAGGTTCCCGGACTCGTCCACGGTGCGCTGCACGGTCTGGCCCGCATCGTTGGTGGTCTCGCTGAGCACGCTGCCCGGAGTAAGACTCTCCGCCGTCTGGCTAGCCTGGTCCGCTGCCTGCCCGGCGGTATCCTGCGCCTGCTGGGCTACTCCTCCCACGGCGTCTTGCGCTTGCTCGACCGCCCCGTCTACGGTCTCTTGCGCCCCCTGCGCAGCTTGACTCACGGCCTCCTGCGCCTGCTGGGCCGTATCGCTTACGATGTCCTCCACTCCCTGGCCCTGGGCCGCCTGGTCTAGCGTATTCTCGATCTCCTCGTAGGAATCGACCAGCT
>JALZEL010000011.1 GCA_030862075.1 Actinomycetota bacterium
GGCCGTGACCTCCTGCAGCAACTCAAGAATCGCCATGGTCGATTGCGTGGCGGTAAGGGGGCAAGCGAACGATCTCCTGTGCTACGGGTAGCAGCATCACGTGAATGCGAACAGTCGCCGAAGAGCAATGTGCCAGCGGGTTCGGGTCTGCTCGGCGCCGGAAGAGCCTCCCTGGACGCAAAGCCTGTCGACAAGAGTGGTGTTGCGAGGGCTCTGTAGAAGAACAAACAGGCTGTTGGTCACGCTGAGTGCCCTTTTTCGGTATACATAACCCTTATGTGCGCGACGAGCCCCCATAGTCCTTCGCAAGCCCTTAAGGGTTGGGACGCCGTGCCCATCGCCGCGCCGCTCACAGAGGCGATCGAAGCGGCGAGCCTAAAGCGCGCCTGGAGCCCCGTACGCGTTCCAGGACATTGGCAACTCGAAGATAATTTTGTGGCGTACGAGGGGCTTGTGTTGTACCGGTGCAGGTTCGCGTCACAACCCTCTACCCAGAAGAGGATGGTGTCTTTGCGGTTCGGAGGCGTCTATTACTCGGCGCGTGTTTGGCTGAACGGGACTTATCTGGGAGAGCACGAAGGGTATTTCTCTCCCTTCGAATTCGACGTCACCGACGTCCTCGTAGCCGGCCAGAATGAGCTCCTAGTGGAAGTGCACAGTCCCGAGGAGCCCGAGGAGAACGAGCGGGAGACCATTGGGGGGGTGTGGGCCGGATGGGACGGGTTAGGGCCCCGTATAAACCCAGGCGGCATCTTCAGGGAAGTAGAACTCATCTCCAGCGGTGAGGTGCGTATCCGATCTCTAGGAGCCATCGCGGATGCCTCAGGATACGGGCAGACACACATCGAGGTTTACGCTCGCCAGCGAGCGCTGACAAAGCTTACAGGGCGAGTACAACCGTTGGGTTTTGAGGCTCCGGGCGCCGAGTTTGAGCGCGAGGTGCGAGTCGAAGAGGGAACTAATCGGTTCGCTATTGATTTCTACCTACCGCAGGTTCGTCCCTGGTCGACCTGGGACAGGGGAGAGCAGCAACTGTACGAGATGACTATCAGCTGCGACGGGAACGAAGATACCGTGCAGTTCGGTGCGCGTACCGTGGAGTTGCGTAACTGGCAGGTGTACCTCAACGGAGAACGCGTCTTCCTGCGGGGGATCAACTACCTGCCCACCGATGTGTACCCTGCCAGGGCGTTGAAGGAACGCCTGCATGCGGACGCCTCCCTTGTTCACGACGCCGGCATGAACGCCGCCCGAGTCCACGTCCACGTGGCGGAGAAGGGTTTCTACGAGGCCTGCGACGAGCTCGGACTTCTTGTCCTCCAAGACTTCCCCCTGCAGTGGACCCACCAGCGGAGCGTCCTGGAACCTGCCGTCGCGCAGGCTGCAGAGATGGCCAGGGATCTGCGCAGCTACCCTTCCGTCGGGGTATACCTGGTCCACGACGAACCCTTCTACGTGGTGCCTCCCGAGAAGTGGAGCTTACCGAACCTTGTGCGTACCGCTGTCGAGGTGCTCTCGCCACGCTGGGCGCTGTGGCAGCGGCGGGTCTTGGACCCTGCGGTAGTGCGCTCCATCAGAGAGGAAGACCTATCGAGACCCGTGATAGACGCAGCGGGTCATCCTCTAACGACGAACCACCTTTACTTCGGCTGGTACTATGGGAGGTTCAAGGATCTCGAGCGGTTCGTGAGAATCATTCCGGGTCTCGCGCGGCTGCCGACGGGGTACGGGGCCCAGGCGCTCCCTGACTTGGAGTCGCTAGAAGAGATCTGGCCTTCGGAGAAGGATCCGGACTGGGAGGTTCTCTCCCTCAACTACCGCCTGCAGGCGCAGCGCATGTTGCGCTACGTGCCGTGGGAAGGGGATCGGGCCGGTTTCGTCAGAAAGACCCAGGAGTACCAGGCCGAGGTGCTCAAACACGCTACGGAGCTGTTCCGCCGACGCAAGTACCGGCCGACGGGAGGAACTTTTGCTTTCATGCTCAACGACCCGGCGCCGGCTGTCTCGTGGTCCATCTTGGACTGGAGGCGCCGGCCGAAGAGGGCTTACGAGATCCTAAAGACCGCCATGAACCCCGTCTTGATTTGCGCAGAATATCCCCAAGAGAACTACGAACCGGACACTGACCTCTCTTTGCCCTTGTTCGTTGTGAACGACCGTTCGCGCGGGCTGCACGAGGTGAGCTGGAGCTGGGAGGTGCTTATTGGAGGATCCAGCATTGCTTGTGACGATGGAGTGACGGAGATACCGGCGGATTCGGTGGTGGAGATCGGGGAAGCCAAGGCTACGCTTTCGGCTTCGGGCTCTGCCGTGCTCCGGTTGCATCTTTCCGGACGAGAACTGACCGCCTACAACCAGTACGAGTTCCGTGTCAGAGAGGTTGCTGATCCTTAGCGTCGAGGTAACAGAGATCCTCTGCACACCGGCTAAATTCACGCTTGGAGCGTCGCTCTAACCACTTTTCGAACCGTTTCCTCGCGGCGGCCTCCCAAGCGCGGGCTCGTGGATGCCTCACTACAACCCGCCCAGTATCAGTTCGGCGGTAGATCTGGCAGAGTGTGGGCGATGGGCTGCCTGGGCCGATTCGACCATCCGGCGACGGTGGTCCTGGCTGGTGAGGATCTTCAGTGTCTCGCCCAAGATTTCGTCGGTTTTCCCCACAACGACACCCGCGCCGTAGCGCGCCATGGCCGCGGCGTTGTCTTCCTCTTGGCCGGGGATCGGATGATAGAGGACCTGGGGCAGTCCCGACGTCAGCGCCTCCGTGCAACTCATGCCGCCCGGTTTCGTGACAAGTACCGTAGCTCCCGCCATAAGATCACGCACACGCTCTGTGAAAGCGAGGAAAGTCGCCGAATACCCTTCCTTTGCTGCCTTCCGCTCCAAGCGCTTCCGAGACCGCTCGTTCGAGCCGCAGAGCACGACGAGGTGCATGGCGGGGCTGGCCTGGAAGAGTAGGGAAACGGCCCTCTCGAGGTCTCCGCTGCCGAGCCCGCCGCCCATCACGAGCACGAGGGGGAGGTCGTCATCCTCGAGCTTCAGCAGATCCCGACGTACGCCAGCCGGGTCGGCGGGTTCCTCGAATGCCGGGTCTATGGGGATGCCTGTAGGGTGTATCTTCTCCTCTGGAACCCCGAGTTTCGCCACGACCTCCGCCGCCGCCTCATCGGCGACGACGTAAAGGTCCAGGTTCGGAGGCACGCCAATCGCGTTTGGCACGTAATCGGTCAGGACTACGGCGGCGAACGCCCGGGGTTTCTGTTTCTTGTAGCTGCTAAGCACACCGGCGCCGTAGAAGTGCGGAGCCACCAGGGCCCGTGCCCCGGTGC
>JALZEL010000108.1 GCA_030862075.1 Actinomycetota bacterium
TGTCCGGTGCCGCCGCGCCGACATTACGGTCTACTCCGCGATCGACTGCTCCGGGAAGAATTCGTCGACCTGCAGTTCCTAACTTTCGACGCCAGGCTCGTCGCGGCGGCGGCGCGGATCTTTGGTAGCGGTGTACGAGAGGGCGTAAGCGTCCCGAAGCGCACCGGAGTTCGGGCGCCTGTCCCGTAAAGCATCCCGGATCATCTATAATCGACTCAGGCCACGCATACGAGTTTCAGAGAAGAGGTTGCGAGCATGGCGAACCATCCTTTCGGCGCGCGCAAGACACTGACTACCGGTTCCGGTGACGTAGAGCTCTATAGCCTCAAGACATTGGATGAGGAGGTGAGCGGAGACTTGTTCTCCCTACCGTTCTCGATCCGGGTGATGCTGGAGTCTCTCTTGAGGAACTGCGGTGGCAGCTTCGTCTCCGAGGAGGACGTGGAGGCTTTAGCAGATTGGCCCGAGTCGGTCGGAGGGGAGCTCGCTTATCTCCCGGCGCGCGTGGTAATGCAGGACTTCACCGGGGTTCCGGCAATCGTGGATCTGGCGGCGATGCGCAGCGCGATGCAGAGCGTGGGGGGGGACCCGAAGAAGATCAACCCGCTCGTCCCGACCGACCTCGTAATAGACCACTCCGTCCAGGTGGACGCCTTCGGCTCTCCGGCCGCCCTGCAGTTCAACGCCGAGCGCGAGTTCGAGCGCAACCGCGAGCGCTACGAGTTCTTGAAGTGGGGCCAGCAGGCCTTCGATAACTTCACCGTGGTGCCGCCTGCGACCGGGATCATCCACCAAGTCAACCTTGAGTACCTGGCCCGCGTCGTCGAGGTGAAGGATGACGTTGCCATGCCGGACACCCTCGTAGGCACCGACAGCCACACCACCATGATCAACGGCCTCGGCGTCCTCGGCTGGGGAGTGGGGGGCATCGAGGCCGAAGCCGTAACCCTGGGACAGCCCTACTACATGCTCGTCCCCGAGGTCATCGGCTTCAAGCTGACCGGCGCTCTGCGCGAGGGCGTCACCGCGACCGACCTCGTCCTCACTGTGACGGAGATGCTCCGCGGGCACGGCGTCGTCGGCAAGTTCGTCGAGTTCTACGGCGAGGGTTTGTCAAAGCTCTCGCTGCCCGACCGGGCGACGATAGCGAACATGGCCCCCGAGTACGGGGCGACCTGCAGCTTCTTCCCGGTGGACGCCGAGACGACGAAGTACCTCCTCGGCACGGGGCGCGACGAGGAGCTGGCTGAGCTGGTGGAGGCGTACACGAAGGAGCAGGGCCTCTACCGCACCGACGAGACTCCGGACCCGCGTTTCACCGAGTCTTTAGAGCTCGATATGGAGACGGTCGAGTCGAGCCTCGCCGGGCCTCGCCGTCCGCAGGACAGGGTCGCCCTCGCCGACGTGCAGCACGCCTTCCGTCAGGCGCTGGCGGAGATGACCGACTCGGAGAACGACGGCCCCCCGGCGAGCGGCGGCCCCAACCAGGCCGAGGGCACCTATGGCGGCGCGGTCTCCGATGGGTCTAACTACACGGCGAACGACGTCGAGTCTTACCCGGCGAGCGACACCCCGGCGGAGGTCGCGGGCGTTACCGGCGATGGTGAGCCGGATACCACGGCCGGCGGCGAACCTCGGCCCGACGCTCCCGAATCAGATCCCGACGGGGACGTTAGGATCACCCTCGACGGCGAGGAGGCGACCCTTAGGCATGGATCCGCCGTTATCGCCGCGATCACGAGTTGCACGAACACCTCGAACCCTTCGGTCATGATCGGGGCCGGGCTCCTCGCCAAAAAGGCCGTAGAGAAGGGCCTCGAAGTGGCACCGCACGTGAAGACGAGCCTGGCGCCGGGCTCGAAGGTGGTGACGGAGTACCTCGAGACCTCGGACCTCTTGCCGTACCTGGAGGAGCTAAATTTCGACGTCGTAGGGTACGGTTGCACTACGTGCATCGGGAACTCGGGTCCCTTGCCGGAGGAGATCTCGAAGGCCGTCGAGGAGAACGACCTCGTCGTCGCCGCGATCCTCTCCGGCAACCGTAACTTCGAGGGGCGCATTAACCCGGACGTGCGAGCGAACTACCTGGCCTCCCCGCCGCTCGTCGTCGCCTACGCCCTCGCGGGGACGGTGGATATAGACCTCGCCAACGATCCCCTGGGGAAAGACGAAGCCGGCAACCCCGTCTACCTCCAGGACATCTGGCCGCCGCAGGAGGAGGTGAGGGGTCAGATCGAGACCGCCCTCGACCCGAACCTCTACAGGAAGCAGTACGCCAACGTCTACACCGGCAACGAGCAGTGGAACGAGGTGGAGGTGCCCTCCGGCGACCTCTACGAGTGGGACCCGGACTCGACCTACATCCAGGAGCCCACGTTCTTCAAGAACCTTAGCCCAGAGCCTGGGGAGCTTACGGACATAAGGGGCGCCCGCGTCCTCGTCAAGGTCGGCGACTCGGTGACGACCGACCACATCTCGCCGGCCGGCGCAATCCCCTCAAAGATGCCCGCCGGGCAGTACCTAATCTCCAAGGGCGTCGACCCCAGGAACTTCAACTCCTATGGCTCCAGGCGTGGCAACCACGAGGTCATGGTGCGCGGCACGTTCGGGAACATCCGTCTTAGAAACCAGCTTCGCCCCGGCACCGAGGGCGGCGTCACGGTCCACTTCCCCGACGGGGAGGAGACCACGATCTACGAGGCGTCCGTGAGGTACCAGGAGGAGGGCGTGCCGCTCCTCGTGCTGGCGGGCAAGGAGTACGGCACCGGCTCCTCGCGCGACTGGGCGGCGAAGGGTTCTTTCCTTCTGGGCGTCAGGGCTGTCATCGCCGAGAGCTTCGAGCGCATACACCGGTCCAACCTGATCGGGATGGGCGTGCTGCCCTTGCAGTTCACGAACGGCGAAAATACCGACTCCTTGGGCCTCACCGGTACCGAGACCTACGATATCGAGGGTCTCTCTGAGCTCTCGCCCGGCGCGGAGCTCACGGTCAGGGCCATGGGCGACGACGGCGAGATGAAGGAGTTCAAGGCAAAAGCGCGCGTGGACTCGCCCGTGGAGGTCGAGTACCTGAGGAACGGTGGGATCTTGCAGACCGTCCTCAGGCAACTCCTCAAAGAGAGCGCCTAAGAGTCGAGGGAGGAGCCCGTGCCGGAGAAGGTCCTCATCACCCGCGAAATCCCCGAGGCCGGGCTCCGTCCCCTTGAAGGCTTCGACGCTACCGTCCTCTCCGAGCATCCTCCCGAACGCGACGAGCTCCTCGAGGCCGCCCGCGGCGTGGACGGCGTCCTCTCGACCCTCACCGAGACGATAGACGCCACTTTCATGGACGCCTCCGGCGACGGCCTCAAGGTCGTGGCCAACATGGCCGTCGGCTACGACAACATAGACGTCGCCGCCGCCAAAGAGCGGGGTATAGTAGTCACCAACACCCCCGGCGTCCTCGACGAGACCACCGCTGACACGGCCTTCATGCTCCTGCTCGCGGCGGCGCGCCGCTTGGGCGAGGGAGAGCGCATCGTGCGGGCCGGCAAGTGGGAGGCCTGGGGTCCGAAGATGCTCACCGGCCCCGACGTCTGGGGCAAGAGGCTCGGGGTGATCGGCTTCGGCAGGATCGGGCAGGCCGTCGCTCGTCGCGCGAAAGGCTTCGACATGGAGATCTTCTACACCGCCCGTTCCCGCAATGAGGACGCGGAGAAGAGGCTAGGGGCGCGGTACATGGAGCTCGACGAGCTGCTGAGGGAGAGCGACTTCGTCACCATCCACACCCCTCTGACGGAGGAAACCACGTACCTGATAACCGCTTCGGAGCTGGAGAAGATGAAACAGCGGGCCGTACTCGTCAACACCTCACGTGGCCCCGTAATAGACGAGGGTACTCTGGCTGAGGCCCTCGCGGACAATCACATCTTCGCCGCCGGGCTCGACGTGTACGAGGAGGAGCCGAAGGTTCACCCGAAGCTCCTCGAGCTGGAGAACGTGGTGCTAGCGCCGCACATTGGCAGCGCCTCCATCGAGACCCGTGACAAGATGGCGGCTACGGCGGGCGAGGATCTTCGGGCCGTGCTACGCGGCGAACAGCCGAAGAACCCCATCGACCTATAGGGGAGGCGCTTATAGCTGCGGAGAACCGTGTCGCGCTAGTCACCGGGAGCGCCCGTGGCATCGGGCGCCGGGTTGCCCTCACCCTCGCCGAGAAGGGTTACGCGGTCGCCGCCAACGACCTCGAAGTCCCCGAGAGCACTTTAGAGGAGATGAAACGGACCGGGGTCGAAGCCCTGCTCGTTCCGGGAGACGTCTCGGACGAAGCATCCGTGCACGAGATGGTCGAAGCCGTGATGGGGGAGTTCGGTCGGATAGACGTGCTCGTCAACAACGCTGGGGTGAGCCTCATAGTCCCCGCCGAAGACACTACGCTCGCCGACTGGCGGCGGGTTCTGGAGGTGAACCTCACCGGGCCTTTTTTGACGTGCCGGGAGTTCGGTAGGGAGATGCTGCGGCTGGGTGCGGGGAGCATCGTGAACATCAGCTCGGTGGCCGGGTTGCTCGGCATCTCGGACCGGGCAGCGTACAACGCGAGCAAGCACGGCCTGGTCGGCTTGACGAGGACCCTGGCCGCCGAGTGGGGCGGGCGTGGCGTGCGCGTCAACGCCGTCTGTCCCGGCTGGGTCAAGACCGAGATGGACCAGGAAGATCAAGCGTCGGGCGGCTACACTGACGAGGACATAAAGGGCCGCACCCCCATGGACCGCTTCGCAAAGCCAGAGGACATAGCCCAAGCTGTCGCCTTCCTCGCCGACCCGGACCTGAGCGGCTACGTCAACGGCCACGCCCTCTCCGTGGACGGGGGCTGGTACGGCGACGGGAGCTGGGAGAGCCTCCGTCGCGGGAAGCAGGGGTTTTAGTTGCCGGACAAGGGGCTACTGTTGGGCAGGCGGCGGTGAGCGATCCAGAACCTTCTACCCCGCAAGCCCCGGTGACCCTCTTCTTCGAGGACTTCGAGCCCGGCGCCGTCTTCGAGCTCGGCAGCCGCACCCTCTCAAAAGAGGAGATGATCTCTTTCGCCCGCGAGTACGATCCACAGCCGTTTCACGTGGACGAGGAGGCTGCGGCCGACTCGGCGTTCGGCGGCCTGATCGCCAGCGGATGGTACACGGCGGCGATCTTTATGCGCCTCTACGCGGACGCCCTACTCTCCCGCGCCGCTAGCATGGGATCGCCCGGGGTCGAGGAGCTCCGATGGCTCGTGCCCGTCCGGCCCGGCGATACCCTCGACGCCCGCCTCATCATCCTCGGCGTTGCTCCTTCGGAGCGCAACTCCAGCCGCGGTACGGTTCACTTCCGAGCGGAGGTGTGCAACCAGCGCGACGAGACCGTCATGACCTTCACGGGTCGCGGGCTCTTCGCCAGGCGCCCCCAACTTTAGCCCGGAAGCTCGCTGCATTCGTCACCGTTGGTACAAAGAGAAACACGTGAGTGGTAGCATACCCCAGGACCCTCGGGTCCTCATACGCGCTCAGGGAGGATGCGTGGCACTAGGAAGCGCTTATGCGGCTGGCCCGTTTCACCAGGACAGGCTGGCCTTTGTGTGTTAGGTGGTCCAGGATCGGGCTCAACCCCGGTCCTGATAGTTTATCTTTCTGGACATGGAAGAGGGCGCGGGTATGGACGCGGGGAGGCCTCACGGGGATACCCGGCGTGTGACCATAGCCGAAGCCGCCCGCCCGCTGGGCCTCAAGGAACAGCCTATCATGAAACGCATCCAGCGCGACACATTGGACCACGATAAAGAAGAGGACGGCGGTACCTACATGTACCTGGACGCGGGGTTAGTCTTGGACATCCCCGCGTCTTGAACCGGGCAAAAGGAGCGCATCGAAGCACTGAAGGATCAGATCGACTATATGCGCGATCAGCGTGCCGAAGAGAGGGAGGCGAGAAGGCGAGCTGACACCATCATCGCCCAACGTACCCAGGCGAACGCCGCGCTCGCCTGCACGGTCCCGGAGCTAGAAGCACCCTCAGAGGAGCGAGAATCGGCCACAGAGCCCGCCGAGGCCTCCGGAAGCGAGGCAAAACGCAAGAGCCACAGGAGCAGATTTCGCGCTGGTGGTTGCGGAGGGTGTGCGGGGGGTGAGTGGAAACCTCAACCAGATGAAGCAGCACGGCGAGCCGGGGCGTAGCTTCGGCGCTCGCTACGTGCGCGGGCTTCATGCCTCCGCGACCAGCAACGCGGCCGCCTACGGCTACTCGGTCACGATCACAGCCACCTTCGGGGTGCTGAGCACCGTGCGGGACACACCGGGGATGCCGCAGATCCTCTCCTTTGTGGTGGGGGCAGTTCTGGCCTTCGCAGTAGTGGAGGCGGTGGCTTCCAGGGGCTACCGACACGAGCTGGAGGACGAGCCTAGCTCGATCAAGGCGCTGGGGAGCTCCATAAGCATCTTCTCTGTAGGGAGTGCACTCGGCCTCGCGTTCGTCACAGCGTGGATGGTGGGAGGCTTAGTCGTATGGCCGCTGGCGTCTTTCTTGGCAACAGGGTCCTACCTGCTCGCCTTCGCGAGGAGATCACCGTGGCCGACGTCATACAGCGTCGAGTACGACGCGACACCTCAGAGCGCTGAGGAGCTGCCGGTGATCTAAGGTCTCGGAAACTCATCGAAGGAATAAGACGGCGGCGTGTGCCCTAGATATAATATGCGCGGAATTCGGAAGAGGTAGGTGGTGGGGCAAGCATGCGTATAAGGGCGTACGCAGGCACTGTAGGCATTCTGCTGCTCCTGGCCGCCCTGCTGGGAGGCACGGGCATCATACCTACGAAGTCTCCAACAGAAATCTTCCATGCGGGTGTGGGTGCCATATTCGTCTATCTGGGCTTCTTGCAACGGCACGAGGAGATCGTTCGCACGCTCGTCGGCGGGATGGGCATACTGCTGGTGGTGGTTAAGGCAGTCCTCTTCCCCCTACCCTTACTGTGGGGTGAGTCACCATTACATGGTCCTATAGAGATAACCTGCCTTGTGGTAGGAGTGCTCAGTGTCTTTGCCAGCAGGTACTTGCGGGAAGAAGATGGGACGCCAGGAGGTTGAGTTGAAGGTCGCTAGCGGTAGGTAGGGTAGAATATTCTTTGTCTGGGATGCCTTTGCTTACAGCGGCTTGCAGTGATGTTGGATCACCCAGCATCATGAGCAGATGAAAGCCTACTCCATAGATCTGCGCACCAAGATAGTAGAGTCCGTAAAGAAGGGCGTCTTTAAAGCCGAGACCGCCCGTAGTAGGTTCGGGGTCAACCGCTCCACCTCGGCCGCACAGTCGTCTCCCTCGGGTTCTGGGAGACTTATAACGAAGTAAGCCTCGGAAGTCTTCCTCTCCTGAGCATTATTAGGCTCAAAATCCCCGCAGCTACGCCGCCCGCCAGGTTCGCCGTCAGGTCGATCATCGTGTCCGTCTTGTCCTTGATAGAGTTGCCGGCCGCGAACGCGTCGTA